>CAMWZE010000234.1 GCA_947178685.1 uncultured Porphyromonadaceae bacterium | reverse complement strand
ATCTTAAGGTCAGGGAGGACGACGCTAACCGTCCACGCATACTCATGATTTATACCGGTGGCACGATCGGGATGAAAGAGAATCCGGTGACTCACGCGCTTGAGCCGGTGGATTTCGATCATTTGCTTGACAATGTCCCGAAAATCAAGATGCTCGATTTCCATATTGATAATTTCCAGTTTGAACATCCCATCGATTCCTCAGCAATGAACCCAAATCATTGGGTGGAGATTGCAAAGGTTATCGAAGATAATTATGCCGATTACGATGGTTTTGTAGTTCTCCATGGCACCGACACTATGGCTTATACAGCCTCTGCCCTCAGCTTCATGCTTGAGAATCTCGACAAGCCGGTGATCATTACCGGGAGCCAGCTCCCGATAGGGGAGGTGCGCACCGACGGCGAGGAGAATCTTATTACCGCTCTTCAGATAGCGGCCGCACGCGACCGTAACAACGGACACACCATCCGTGAGGTGGCTATCCTTTTCGAGAATTATCTCTGGCGCGGAAATCGCAGCACAAAGCGGAGCGCCGACAATTTCAATGCGTTCAAGAGTAATAACTATCCGGAACTGGCCAAAATAGGGCTGGGCATCACATTCAACCGTGAGGCTCTCTGGAGAGGTAAATATGCTAACGCTCCTCTTAAAGTGCATTATAATATGGACTGTAATGTGCTTGTGATAGATCTCTTTCCGGGTATTAAGGAGGAGATGGTGCGCCATATGCTCTCCACTCCGGGTATAAAAGCTGTTGTGCTGAAGACTTTCGGTGCCGGAAACGGTCCGAGCGATCCCTGGTTTATGAACGCTATAAAAGAGACAGTGGATAAAGGTATAGTGGTGGTGAATATCACCCAATGCACAAATGGCAGCGTTCATCCTTACCGCTACATGACCGGCATGGAGCTTGCTCAATGTGGCGTGGTTTCGGGCCATGATCTCACATCGGAGGCCGCTATAACGAAACTTATGTATCTTCTCGGACGCGGCATGACTGCTGAAGAGGTGAAGAACTATATGGAATATAGCCTTTGCGGCGAGATGTCGAGCTGAGCAGATTTAGATTTATAACATTTCAGGTTTTGGATTTAGTGAAATTTTATTCATATGACTACACTCACGGTTGCTGATTATGCCGATACCGGGCAATGGCGTCTTATCGTCAATATTCATCCTTCAGGAATGACTGCTTTTCTGGAGAACACTCTTCATGACGATGTGGAACCGCAACAACTCTTCTCCACACGCTGGGAGCCTGACCGCGAGAATCTCCTGCATAATATTGAGAATGCGGTGTATGATAATCCCAGAATGCTTGACGATTTCTCTGCACGCATAATACTCTTTGACCGTCGCACCATGTTTATCCCCACAGCATTGGTGGAGGAGAATGACGGGATTGAGGAGGATTATTTCACCGATCTCTATCACGCCGCCAAGCAGGATGTGATGGTTGAAACCGACCGCGATCTCACGGCAGCCTACTCTTTGGCTCCGGGATTGAAGAGTTTCCTTAACCGTACATTCCCGGGAGCACGGGTGTCAAGCAATCTTATGACGCAGGTGAGCCGCCTTAGAAAGGATAATTCCGGAAAGGGCCTGACGATGTCGGTGACACATCGTGACCAGGAAAGAGAGGCTGATTTCATACTCCTTGATGGGGAAGCTCTGATCTCTGCCTCGACACATTCAGTTGGTTGCCCTGAAGACATTATCTACCATTTATATAATATCATCGACGCCTACGGATATAACCCCGACGATGTGATGGTGCCCGAACCTTACCGAATATGATAGGGTAAACACAGGCATTTAAATTATTGAACAATGCGAATAATCAGAGGAAAATATGGCCGTCGGAGATTCGATGTGCCTAAAAATATAACCGCCCGTCCCACCACGGATTTTGCTCGCGAGAATCTTTTCAACGTACTCGAGAATATAGAGGATCTTGAGGGGAAGACTGCTCTCGACCTGTTCGCCGGCACCGGAGCCATCAGTTTCGAATTCCTGTCGAGGGGATGTTCGGAGGTGACGGCTGTGGAGATGGCACCCGTGCAGGCACAGTTTATCAGAAGTGTCAAGGAGAAGCTGGGCGATGAGTCGCTTAGAGTAATAAAGGGTGATGTGTTCAAGTTCATTGCCACATGCAGCCGGAAATTCGATATTATCTTCGCCGATCCCCCGTACGACCATCCGAGATTCGAAGAGATTCCACAGCTGATTCTCGATTCGGCAATGGTAAAACCGGGCACGCTTGTGATTGTGGAACATTCCAAGACACGAGATTTCTCCTCTCTGCCCGGATTTTCACAGCAGAGGGTTTATGGAAGTGTGAATTTCTCTATTTTTGAGGTGGAATGATTGAAATTTGTTAATTTTGCACTATGGAAAATAAAATTAAGCTCGATTCTATCGAAGACGCAATAGAAGACTTCCGTAAGGGAAAGATGATAATCGTGGTTGACGATGAAGACCGTGAGAACGAGGGCGACCTCATCATCGCGGCCGAGAAGATCACAGCTGAAGATGTGAATTTCATGCTCAAGAATGCACGTGGAGTGCTCTGTGCTCCAATCACCAATGAGCGATGCCGTCAGCTTGACCTGCCTCGTCAGGTGGAGGATAATACGTCGGTGCTCGGCACCCCCTTCACTGTCACTGTCGATAAGCTTGAAGGCTGCACCACCGGTGTGTCGGCAGAAGACCGTGCAGCTACCATCCGCGCCCTTGCCGATCCCGCTTCCAAGCCGGAGACTTTCGGGCGTCCCGGTCACATCAACCCCCTTTATGCTCAGGATCGAGGCGTGATACAGCGTTGCGGACACACCGAGGCTGCCGTAGATTTCGCCCGTCTCGCCGGCCTTGAGCCTGCCGCTGCCCTTATGGAGATAATGAGCGACGACGGCACCATGGCACGTCTCCCTGAATTGCGCCGACGTGCCGACGAATGGGGGCTGAAGCTCGTGAGCATCCGCGACCTTATCGCCTACCGTATGAAAAACGACTCAATCGTCGAGATCGGCGAGGAGGTTGATATGCCTACAGAATACGGTCATTTCCATCTCATACCTTTCCGTCAGAAAGACAACAATCTTGAGCATATTGCCCTTATCAAGGGGGATGTGGCTGACGGGGAGCCGGTATTGGTGCGTGTGCATTCATCCTGTGCCACCGGCGATATCTTCGGTTCGTATCGTTGCGAGTGTGGCGAGCAGCTCCATCTTGCCATGCAGATGATTGAGAAGGAGGGCCGTGGAGCCGTCATATATCTCAATCAGGAGGGTCGTGGAATCGGTCTGATGGATAAGATAAAAGCCTATAAGCTTCAGGAGAACGGCATGGACACTGTAGACGCCAATCTCCATCTCGGCCACAAGGCTGATGAACGTGATTACGGTGTCGGTGCCAATATACTGCATGCTCTCGGAATCCGCAAGATGCGTCTGATGACCAATAATCCGGTGAAAAGGATAGGCCTTGAGGGCTATGGACTTGAAGTAACAGAGAATGTGCCCCTTGAGGTAGAGCCCAACAAATACAACCGTTTCTATATGCACACCAAGAAGGAACGTATGGGCCACGACCTGCATAAGGTGGATTAAGCTGTGTATGAAGTTTCTTTCGGAGCGCCTTTCTGTAGAAATGCTATTGTATAATCCGTGTATCCATTTTTAACCACACCAGCATCACATGAAAAAAACTCTTCTTGCGCTCTCTCTCATGGCCGGAGTCTTTACTGCCTCCGGCGTGAAGAAGGTGCTTGACCACACCGATTTCGACCGTTGGGAGAAGGTCACAAACCATTCGCTCTCCAACAACGGCTTGTGGGCGTCATATGCCGTCAATCCACAGGAGGGTGACGGCACCCTTTATTTCTATAATACTGCCAAGGGTAACAAAATCGAGATCCGTCGTGGCTACCGTCCCTCATTTACGGCTGACGGCAACTGGGCTTTCGCGCTCATCAAACCCTATTACGAGGCGACCCGTAATGCGAAGATAGCCAAGAAGAAAGATTTCGATCTTCCTCAGGATTCTCTCGCCATTATCAATCTTAAGACAGGTAAGGTGAGCCGTGTGGGGC
>CAMWZE010000233.1 GCA_947178685.1 uncultured Porphyromonadaceae bacterium | reverse complement strand
GTTGTGGTATTTCATCACGATGGCCATGGCAGTTGCGACACATCCGGTCGGGGCGTGCTGGTCGCCAAACATGGGAGTCTCGGCGTTGAACGGCGCATCCTGTCCCCATTTGGCAGTTTCGAGGAGCACACCCTCATCAGCGCGGGTGGCAGAGAATGAATTGTTCCAGGAAGAGTGGGTGCCGTTCCAGTTGGAGGGTTTCGCGCTGTTCTCGGCAAATTGGTCGAGCATTGCCTCCAGCTGAGGAGGCATGTTCTTGAAATCGAATGAGCCGCGATCGGAATAACCGAGCACCTTGCTGAAGCGGTCGTCACCGGAGATTATGACGAACCCGTTGCCGTCTGTGGCGTTGAATGCGTAGTAGGGCTGTGCGTCCGAACGTGTCACCGCCCCGGATGCCTCCACTGGTGTAAGTGTTCCTTTGTTCAGGAAAGCGTTAGCCGCAGATAAAGCCTCGTCGGGGGAAATCTGTCTGGCCGAGGCTGCTGTCGCTGCGAGCAACAGAGAAAGAGTAAAGATTTTCCTCATAGAAATAAATCGTCGTGCCGATGATTCCCCCGTCGGCACATAATGTTAGTGAAAATGTAATGGGAGCATGGGGAATCCTTACCTGACTGTTCCTGCGAGAAAATTGCGAAGTTTCCGGTTGTCAGAAAGAATTGTCAAGTAAACGCTCCTTAAAATCTTATAACGCAAAGTTATAACGTAAAATTGTAAATTGCAAACAAAAGGTAAGAAAAATGCGCCCCGGGACCGAAGTCCACGGGACGCATCCACAAATAGGCAAGTCGTGGTAGTACGGCAAGTCTCAGCTCGAATCTAATTGCTCTACTACTTTATTTTAATTTCTTACCACTATTTTTCGTGTCTCATTACCTTCACGAATGATATAAATGCCGTTCGGGAGGGTATTAATCTGCTCCTTGGACGCATTCTTCATCATCAGAATACCATCAATCGTGTAGACGTCGGCAGTGGTGATATCGGAGCTGATAATCTCTCCGACTCCGGATACTTTCGCATCCGCAACAGTTGCGTTGAACTCACTCGTGTAGTGGGTAGACATCTTCTGACGGCCGAGGAGAGTGTAGTCAACCTTTATATCCTGTGTGGATGCACCATCAAGTTTATAGATACCATCCTGGGGAGCCACAACTTTATCGTTGATGGTAACCTTATCTATAGCAAGACCCTCGATCTGAGGTACAATCTCGAAGATGCCCTCCTTACGGTTGATGTTGTAGCGCCACATCTCTTTCACATCATTGTCAGCCTTGGTCTTGTATCCGTCAGCACACTGACCCGGGACATAGACCACGTAAGGATCTGAATAGCTAAAATTCTTCACTGTTGATGATGTAAAGATATTGATGGTCTCTACCGGGTTCTGGAAGATACCGTTGAGATTAACCATCTTGTCGGAAGTCTCAATCAAGATATTTTTCAATGATGGAGCATAATAGATCATACCCTCGGAACTTTTGAGATTACCGGTGAATACAAGAGTCTCAAGTTCCGGAACAGAGAAGATTGCACCAGGATAAAGGAACGCATTGTTAGGGAGTACTATCTCTTTAGCGCCAAGTGAGCGCAGGGCATCTGGCTCAATGACTTCCAACTGAGGATTGAAGATTATTGTGCAAGGATCCGGAGAGTTGGTCAACATTTCCCAGACCGTGATACAATCTTCCGGAAGCACGATATCACCAGTCTTCAATCCGGGCACACTCTCAAGAATCAAGCCTTTCTCCGTGATTCTATAAAGAATCCCATCAATTACTTTGAAGTGTTTGTTGCCTTCCGCTACCTCAAATTTCTCAAGGCTCTGGCAGTTTGCAAATACTTTAAGATCATTGGCTGGAGCGGCATTCTTAGGAATGACAACCTTTTTAAGGTTATTATTCAGGAATGCAAACATTCCTAATTCTTCAAGGCCTTCAGGGAGATCACATTCTTCAAGATTGAAATCCTGATAGAATGCCTCTCTTCCAATTTTCTTTAGACCCTTATTTAATTTGACAGTCTTAAGATTGCTACAGTCGAACAGACTGCGCTCACCAATCTCGACAATATTCTCAGACAGTGTCAAACTTTCCAAAGAGGGACATTCGGCGAAAGCATATCTGTTGACTCTTACAATCGATAGAGATGTGCCGTGTGCAGAAATAGTAGCAGGCAAAGTAACCTCTTTAGGCTCACCCTCATATCCTGCGACGTAGGCTTCGTCATATAGGCAATGATACTTTATGCCCTCGATCACAACATCGGCAATTACGTTATCAGGCATGTCACCCTCTACGATTCTGTTGAAGTTTTTCCATTCCTCAACCTCACTGTAAAGTTTGGCAGAACCCTTAGGCACGAAAAGTATGCCATTTTCTTTATACGGAGTGCTGGTTAAGACGCAGTCGTTGATGGCAAAGGGGGTCGGATTGAGAATCTCTACAGCCTCGAGATTTGTATTTGCATATAAAGCGTTCAGGCCTATGAATTCCACTCCGGCGGGGATTGAGATTTTCTTAAGATTAAGCGCCATCAAGGAATTGTCGGCAATACCTACAAGATTGTCAGGGAGGAGAAGCTCTTCAAGCCTTGATAATGAAACCAATGCATTTTCAGGAATAACATTTGCAGGATTATCAATAGGAATAGAACTGAATTCTCCATCGGCTGCTTTTACGGCCTCAATATCGACTGCACTAATATCCAGAGATTGAATGGAGGGACAATGGTCTCTAATATACCAGAAGTCTTCTGCATTCATTTTTCCGGAGATTGTCAAATTTTTGACTGTTACAGCTTCTTCAGGAGCGAGTTTATCTTTCAGAGTGCCGGCTTGTGTCAGATTTAGAGAATTGCCTGATAGCTTTACGGCTTTTGCAGTGAGTTCGCTGTCATCAGATACGTCGATACCGTAGTTAAAGGATTCACCAGCAAAATAACCTAAACCATATACTTTCTTTCCCTTTAAAGACAAAGCCACAAGCTGATCAGGCGCCGGATTCTCGAGATACACACTGAAGGACACTGAGGCACCCATGAGGGGAGTAAGTTCTGTTTTCCCTGGCATAATTTGCCTGTTGACATTGTCGAAGGGGCCAATATTATACTCAAAATGAACATTCTCGCCAATCTCGATCTTTACCTTTCCATACTCAGGCTTATTGTCAACAACGGGTATTGAAGAAGGCCACTCGAGAGTGCCCAATACTAATCTAAAGTCAGAATCCTTATTGCTCTTGGTCACTAACTGCAGTCTGTCGGTCGGATCAACCTCTCCCGATACTGTTACATTTGCAAAATTAGAACCCGAACCCATATCAAGATATTCCATATCAGTGGAACTGTAGGTTGACTTGTTGTACGATTGAAGTACTTCCTTGATCTTGCCATCCTTATTAACGAGGGCGAGCCCTATGAGACCCTCAAATCCTTTAGGGAGATTGATAAGGGTATTGATTAGATGGAATGGTTCACCTTTCTTTATATTTTTCACACTTGGATTCATGCATGTGCCGCTGCCGCCTGATATCCAGAAGTAGCCAAAGTCAGTAAAACATTCTGAGTATTGGTTACCTGTCTTATCCGGCACCATGTTGATCACCATACCGTTGTTACAGGAAAAGTCTTGGGTATCGTTAGGAGTAAGGGCATCGAGAGCATAGTAACCGTTAAACCAGCCATCCCAACCCCAATTTACATGATAACCTTCCTTGTTGTAGCCATCCACAATGAAGGCATGGTTCATGGTTCTATCTTTATCAGTGCCTTGATAGATCACAGGATTACCGGCATCAACATTCTCCTTCAAGAGGCTCAGCCATTTATCGTTGGTGAAATTCTGAGAGGTTATGAATTGGCAATCAGGAGAATATTTGAAGACCTGTTGCATTTTATGGCCCACCCAGTTCATGTTGGCACCGCTCTCATTAGCACCATACGCCATATAAACTGCTTCGCCAGCATCCTTCATGAGGCGGGCGAGCTCGGGATTGGGCGCAGGGTTCTCCTCCGTAATCTCCATAGGCATGGCATCCCAGTTATAGGTCTCGGGCCAGTTGTGATATTTCATCACTATAGCCATGGCAGTGGCGACA
>CAMWZE010000232.1 GCA_947178685.1 uncultured Porphyromonadaceae bacterium | reverse complement strand
GGAGTAATGTACTGACATTATGACTGAAAAGCCGAGGCGGAGATCACCGTAGAATGTAGCAGACATATGAACATTAATTGTTCGTAGCTACTTTAGTTCTACAAGTTTATATTTCGGCACAAGAATCTTCATCATGATCCAGCTGAAGAGGTAGGCCGACCCGGCGATGATAAAGACAATCATATATCCGGCATTCTCTCCCTCGAATCCCATGAACTGAAGATTAACCTCTTTGGCATATGTGAAGAGTTGTCCGGCTCCGTAGTTTGAGCAGAAGCTACCGATGCCGCTTGCCAGACCGGCAGCTCCGGTGACGGTGGCCACCACAGACTTCGGGAACATATCGCTGACCACATTGTAAACGTTGGCGCTCCAGCTCTGATGGGCGGCACACATTATGCCGATAATTATCACAGGATACCACATGGAAATAGAACCCAAAGGCATTACAACCCATCCTAAAAGCGGGAAGATGGCAAATATAAGCATCGCCTTCATGCGTCCGGAATAAGGATTAACCTTGTTGCGGTTGATAAAGAAGGTAGGTAGGTAGCTACCCCATAGGGAGAGCATTGAGATGAGGTAAATGGTGAATATGGCAAACATACCCTCAGTTGATGCGGTAGAATATCCATAGACGTTGCTGATGAATGCTGGTGCCCAGAAGAGCAGGAACCACCACACTGAATCAGGAAGGAAGCGTCCGAAGATCACGGCCCAAGTCTGACGGAAAGTGAAAGCCTGAAGTATTCCCACTTTCGATGTTTCCTGAATTTTCTCCTCTTTCTTGTCGGAGACGTGTTCCATAGTGGCCTCAGCGTGTAGATCCTGTTCGATATAGGCAAGCTCCGCCTCATTGACTCTCGGATTATTTCGTGGTTCCTTATATATGAATACCCATGCTCCCATCCAAACGAAACCGAGCACGCCGATTATCATGAAAGCCATCTCCCAGCCGTAATATTTGGCGATCAGCGGGATGGTGAAGGGGGCTGCCAACGCTCCGATCTGCGCGCCCGAATTGAATATGCCGGTTGCGAAACCACGATCCTTCTTAGGGAAATATTCCGCCACAGCCTTTATTGACGAGGGGAAGTTGCCGGCCTCACCGATAGAGAGCACACAGCGAGCGGCTATAAAGAGCCATACACTGACTGTGGTGACCATTACGCTGACATCTCCAATCTTTTGTGCCGCCACTAAGTTTTCGCGGGCGCCGAGGAAGGAGAGGGTCCAGTGGCCTGTGACGATGCCATCGGTGAGAATGCCGCAGAACGCATGCATACAGGCACCGGCCGACCATACACCGATAGCCCAGAGATAGCCACGTTTTGTGCCTACAAAGTCTATGAATTTGCCTGCGAAAAGCATCGAGATGGCGTAGACTATGGAGAATACACCTGTGATGCGGCCGTAGTCGGCGGCAGTCCAGTTAAACTCGGGGGCTATGAAGTTGACCCATGTGAGAGAGAGCACCTGACGATCAAGATAGTTGATGACGAGTGCAATGAAGAGCATCATGCATATCACCCAGCGGTAATTTGTCATTTTGCCGGAAGCGCCCACAGTGCGTGAGGCCGTTGATGATAGAGAGTTTGAGTTCATATTTTTGTGAAATGTTAGGGTTGGATTTTTGTAAATATTTGATTTATAATGAGTGTTTAATCCTTATGTATATTTTGATTCACCGGAGAGGTATCTCCTCACGGTATCAGACATTGGAAAATGTTCAGACAAAATCTTATTCCGGATACTTCAATTGTTGAGGCGTGATCTTGTTTAGCACCTCGTCGAGATATTTACGAGCGGCGGCTTTGGCGGCTTGAAGATCCATAAAACTGTAATTTCCGCAGTCGCGCGGGGTTGCTCCGGGCACATCTCCATCGAAATCGGCTACAAACTCAAATGTACGTCTCATCAACGGGAGTATATCTTCAGGTGTAAGCTCTCCCTGCATGAGCAGGTAGTTGCCGGTGCAGCAACCCATCGGGCCCCAGTAGACAATACGGTCGGCCCATTCCGGGTCGTTGCGTAGAAAAGTGGCGGCAAGATGCTCCATGGCATGAAGAGCCTCCGGAGACAGAGCCGGCTGCCGATTGGGTTCGGTCATCCGGATATCGAAAGTGGTGATAGTGTCACCGTTAGGGGTTGTATCACGTCGAGAGACATATATGCCGCGCAGCAGTCGTTCATGATCAATTGTGAAACTCGCTATTTTTTTCATAAGATATATGGGTTATGCAAGAAATTGATTGGCTTACGGAGAGGAATTGGCGCAATCGGTTAGTTTGGTACAAAATTAACGAAAAAAGATGATAAAAAAGGCAAGAAATGTGTAATCATCGGAAAATTTGTTTAAATTTGCAATCAAACCTGCATCTTATAACCATGTGAGTCGATTCTAACACTTTATTACTGGTTATTTCCGGTTTGATATCTCCCTCTTTAGTAAATCACTCTAAACCAATTATAAATTTTGAATCATCATGAAGACAATCAGATTCTTCGCAGCAGCCGCCTGCCTTGCCGTCATGGCTTCTTGCGGCGGTGGCGCTTCCAAAGAGAAAGCATCCGAGAAAGCCGTTGACGATGAGGCTTTCTACGCAACACAGCCCGTGGTTAGCGGCCAATATCGTGCCGACAGCTATGATATCACCGGGCCCAACGAACGTAAGGGCAAATTCGATGGCCGTCTCATTATCTCTCTTAGCCCGTCAGAGCAATCAGGCATGTATGTATATGAGAATGGCAACCGTGCAAAGATTGATTACAAGGTGGTGCTCAAGGCTCCGTTTGAGAAAGGCGACAGCGGTGTATACAAAACAGTTGATGTAAATGATCTTCCTGTAACTATCACTTCCGACAGCTTGGGTTATGTGCTTTCGTTCGAGAAGAAAGACTCCAAGGTTAAGATCGGATTTGAGAAAGATCCTATGTCTACAGGTTCCGCTCTTGAGATGATGGAGCGCATCACATCCACCATCCAGAAAAATAAATGATAACTAAATGATTACGAATAGATAGAGACTCTTAATTAAGATAAAGACTCTAAGTTAATATAGAGATTCTAATAATATAGAGATTCTTATCCGAAATCAGGTCTCTGCCAATAAAAGGCTACGGACACCAACATGCGTGTCCGTAGCCTTTTATTGGTTCTATAACGAGTATTGTGAGGATACACATCAGAGAACGATTTTATCAGATTTCATCCATTACGAGTGCGATGCCGTCGTGGAAGTCTTCGGCTGCCTTGAATTTTGCTTTAAAAGCAGGTGAGCCGTCAGTCTTTAGATAACCCCATTTCCCTTTTGCCGATGCTCTCACTTTTGCCAGACCCTCATGGAAATCGCCTGCTTCCACATAAGAAGCCTTTATGACAAAATTGCCGGAGGTATCTATGTATCCATATTTCTTCCCATCTTGTTTTATAGCCAGTCCGTCGTGAAATCTTTCGGGAGCCAAAGGATCAATCACCGGAAATTCCGGGAAGAGTTTCTCATAAGCCGGGGATCGCTTCAGTTCTGACAGAGTGTCATAGATCGGTTCGATTACAAACGTCCCCTTGGTATCGATGCAACCTGATTTTCCGTTGAGGGTCACGGTAGCAACTCCGTTTTCGAAATTGGTGGCTAAGGAGAATTTCCCCGGAATCACTACCTCGCCTCGGCGGTTTATGTAGCAGTAGTCACTCTTTGTCTGAGCCCAGGCGAGGCCATCGTGCCATTCACCTACATAGTCAAATTCTATTCCTGGAATAAACTCTCCGGAGGAATTTATGAAACGATACTTACTGTTGCTGATTACCATGGCAACCCCGTTATGGAAGTCGAAAGCCTTCTCATAAGAGAGTGGTATGGCTATATTTCCACTATTGTTGACATAACCATACATGCCGTCACGCATCACCCATGCCAACCCTTCATGAAAATCCCCGGCATCGTCATATTCCGGTTTCACCACAAAATGATTATCCTTGTTGATGAATCCACGCAAATAGCCTGTCTTGACACGGGCAAGACCTTCATGGAATGGCCATGCGTCGTCAAACTGTGGTGGTATAATATATTCTCCTGAGCTGTCTATATAGCCCCATGCGTCTCTTTTATC
>CAMWZE010000231.1 GCA_947178685.1 uncultured Porphyromonadaceae bacterium | reverse complement strand
GAAGTTAAGTGTGGATATATGAGTAAAAATAAATTACAGTGAGTTAATCTGATCTATCGAAAGTCCGGTGGCATTAGATATCATATAATTTGAGGCGCCAAGGGCTTTCAGATTACGAGCCGTTTCGAGAATAGCTTCCCTTTTACCCTCCTGTATACCTTGCTGTATACACTGCTGTATACCTTGTTTTATACCTTCCTCTCGGCCTTGTTTTATACCTTCCTCTCGGCCTTCCTTATAAGCTTTATTACGGGCGAACTTCATCTCGGCGTGATAGTCACGGGCCTTCTTGAGATCATAATCATACTGCATACGTTCCGCAGGAGAAAGTGTCGCCAGATTAGCTACCTTAGCCAGACGATTGAAAATATCCTGATGTGATGTGAAAGCCATTGATTCCATAGTAGACATATTTGTAAGATTATAAATCCATTGTTCAAAAAAAGTAGTACATTCCTCTTTCGTTCACTGATGTGATGCGCGACAGGACGGGGTCGTTGGCGAACAATATCTTCAGGAACTCAAGAAGTATCTCTTCTGAGCAGTGCTCCTTGCCAAAAATTATTTTGGTAAATAGGTCAATGAATTTTGCCATAGAAGAGGTGTTGAATGTGTAGGAGACAAAGGTAGTAAATAGAATTGATGATTGCAAATAAATTTATCTCTTCTTTATTATGTTCATCAGATTAAGTTTCATTGTGAGAAATTGCTGCATTGTCTTTCTGTTTTCGTGAAGCATCATTGAAAACCAGAGATTAAGTTGGAGTGCGTGCTGAGAAAAGGAGGTTAGAGGTGGAGCTCTTTTTTATGGCCGAGGGTACGGGTGTAGCTGAATATGCCGGCGCATATGGCGAAACAGATACTGATGATAAGGCAGATTCTTACGGCGTTTAGTTCGATCGCAACAAGAGCAAACACGGAACTTACGATGGTGGCTCCTAAAGTCTGTCCGACGAGTCGCGCGGTGCTTTGCATACCCCCGGCACCCCCACTGCGATTGACCGGAGTGGCCATAACCATCACGATGTTGTTTGGCGTCTGGAACATGCCGAAACCTACGCCACATATAGCCATACGCCATGCTATGTTCCACTCAGAGACAGAGGTGCCGGAACTGCACAACAATAGCAAGGTAACTCCGGTGATGAACACTAACATTCCACATGCTGCTGTTGCGCCGGGATTGTGATGCTCCACATAACGGGCGGCAATAGGGGATACAATCATCGTTGCCAATGGCCATGGAGTCATCAGCAGACCGGTTGTGATTTCAGAGAAGTGATAATTGTTGAGGTAGAGGAAGGGGAGAGCAATCATCGTGACATTCTGTGCGATGAAGGAGCATACGGATGTGGCGATGCTTAGGGAGTACATGGAGTTGCGGAAGAGATCAACCGGCAGGAGTGGTTGTTTACGGTTGAATTGTCGGCGGAGATAGAATATTCCGATGGCGCACCCTACAGCAAGCATTATTATGCTCGTGGGAATATCACCTTTGCGGGAGAAATTGCCAAGAGCATAAAAGATAAGTCCAAATACAATCATATTCTCGACTGCACTTATCCAATCGAAATGTGGTTTATCCGGATTTTCGGGATTTTTTGGAAGTAGTCGCCAGCCGACAAAGAATGCTATAAGACCGAGAGGCACATTGATTAGAAATAGCCAGTGCCAAGTTGTGATTGAGAGAATGGCACCCGCTATTGTTGGTCCGGCAGCAGTGGCTATTGCGATACACATTGCATTGAGGGCCATTCCACGACCGAGCAGTTCGCGAGGATAAATCAGACGCACGAGTGCCACATTGACTCCCATTACACAGGCTGCGCCCACACCTTGTATGGCTCGGGCAATTACGAGCATTGTGAAATTATGAGATGCAGCGCATAAAGCAGAAGATAGGGTAAAGATAGACACGCCGATAAGGAAACATCGTTTATAGCTGTGAAGGTCGCCGAAAGAACTTACAGGGAGGAGCAGCATCGTAATCACGAGCTGGTAGATGGTGATGATCCATACGGCAGAGGAATTGGAAATATGGAATTCATCGGCTAATACGGGGAGAGCGACGTTCACCACAGTAACGTCTAACACGGTCATAATCATTACAATTTGTAATGCTATGACAGCTATGTATTTACGAAATGAAAAACCTGTAACTTCCATAATTATTCCCGTTTAATCCTTATAGTGAAGAGAACAGGGGCAGAATGTATAGGAAAAGCCCTTTTCGTTAGCCTTTATCTAATAGTTGTGTCAGCCCCTATTTAATAAAAGGATAAAAATGGAAATTTGTTTAGAGTTAATTGGAGTATAGTTCAGGTTATTTGCATTGCAAGGTCCGGAATCAATATTCAATAGTCCACCCCTCAATACGGCGAGTCTTGGAAGAAAAACTTACACCGATCTTGAAGAGATACGCTTCCCACTCATAGGGTGGGGAAGTTAAGTGTGGATATGTTTCCGTATCTGGAGAGCAAGAAACCTCTCATACGACATCTCAGACTCTCCGCCAAAGCACTTTACGCTTGTCATTATTCAGATTGCGTATGTGGATTATAAATTGTAATTTTGTAATTGCAATTTTGCAATTCGTAAACCTATCTCATATACCACTAATACCACTAAGAAATGAAAAAAATTTTGATGTTTCTGGCTCTTCTGATACCATCAGTTATGATGGCTCAGGAAGAAAACAAACTTCCGGATAACGACGATGAAGAGATCACAGTTTTTGCCAAGATTACGGGCATAAACAAAAATCTCCTTGGATTAGGTAACAAACTTTCTGTCGAAATCGACTTTGGCGACGAAAAGAGTTTTTGGGGCAACGATGGCCGTAACATCCTTATCGACGAGAACGGAAAGGAACTAAAATTCAATTCCATGATCGATGCGATGAACTTTATGGGAAGACAAGGATGGGAATATGAGGATTCCTATGTAATTACAGTTGACCAGCAACCTGTTATACATTGGCTGCTGAGTAAGAAAATCAAGAAAGGTGAAGACAAGAGAGGTTCGATTCACCAGAAACGGGATAAAAAGAAAAAGAAGAAATCCATACCTGAAGCCTCAAAGAAATATGATGATCAATCTATGGAGGCTGATAAGGGCATCGTTTCTCCGGTTTCCTAATAAACTTAAAACCTATCTTGAATGTGGCGTAGACGCCACATTCAAGATAGGTTTTACTATTTTTGATAATTCCAATTATGGATACCTACTCTGACAATCTTGTTCAAAAGGTTAGGAGCGGTAAAAGCACTATGTCATATAAATGATGATAACTTTTGGGATTTGATATAGTCAATGGATCTATGTGAATATATCAGACGCTATTTGCCACAATATCTGCCGGAAGATGATTTGATTACTCTTAAGCAGCAACTTAAGGCTTTTGTTGCGCTTGTGATGGTAGGATGGAAATCTTGGATATGGCAGTGTGATGACTCGGAATTTATAAATTGAATACTGACACTCTTGCTTTTAGTAGCGACAACGGATATAGGGAACTCTCAGGAGTGAGTGAGGAGAAGATGAGTTCGTCGGATATGGACGCGATGTATTCGTTGCGTTTTTGGCAGAGGTGGCGAGAGGTCATAGTTGATTTGTAGGTATTGTGCGATATGAAAAGTATTCTTTCTTGAACGTATGCGTTGCGGAATTTCTTCGGAATTACTTTATACATCGGGCGAGCCAGAACGCAGATGATACTGCATCGGCCTTTCAGAAGGATGTCAAGAACTTCTCGCTCCATCGTGGAATGGAAGCCGCTCACAATGGTAACGTCTTCTTGCTTGGCAATCTCTGTAGCCCAATCAAGAGTGGGCAATACTGAAAGAGAGGCTATCGTGCCGGAGGCAAAATAGCCAATCTTTCTACGTTCGAGAAGCGATATGTTACCAAGTGTTTCCACTATTCACCCGAATTGTTTAATTCATCACCCATACGATATTTGATATCGTAATTGATGATAAAATCAAGCTCCTCATCGGTAAAACCATAATGATGGGCAAGAACAGTATCAATCTTATCGATTATACCCTTAGACAACTTCATATAAAATTCATCATATTTTACAGTTGCCATTTACGCCACTTCCTTTTGTTCAATTTTT
>CAMWZE010000230.1 GCA_947178685.1 uncultured Porphyromonadaceae bacterium | reverse complement strand
TCTTTCATCTGCCTTACGACATTTACAAGATAATATACAATTATGGCAAAATAACACAATAATATTTTCAATAAATACTCTACATTTGCCATAAACTAAAACTCATCTGAAACTATGAAAATGAAACTTATCCCCGAGTGGATATTTTCAGCGTGCATCCTTTTTCATTCAGGCTCTGCATTGGCTCAAAACATTCATCATAGCTCATCCGACCAACATTCTTTCTCATGGCAAAACCCCATAAAGAAAGGGATCGACAAGGGTGGACTCAGAGACTGTCAGATTATTCTTGACAACGGCAAATGGTACATGACCGGCACGTCAGCCCCTCATTGGGGTGATGGCAAAGGCAACCCCGGAGTGGTGCTTTACAGTTCGGACAACCTCACAGAATGGGTGAAGGTTGACACTATTGTGAAAAACCCCGGCGAATCGAAATGGTATTATCAGAGATTCTGGGCTCCTGAAATCGCCAAAATCAATGATAAGTATTATTGCACTTTCAACTGCAAAAACGATGATATGGGAATCTCTCAGTCTTTCGGGCTCGCAGTGGCCGACAATATTGAAGGACCATACACTGTAATCAATGATGATGCACCTATTCACGGTGGCAATGATGCCAATCTCTTCAAGGATGATGATGGCAAAGTGTATGTCACCTGGTGTGGTGGCGACAATATCAACCGTATGACTATAGCAGAGATCGACCTCTCCTCAGGCAAACTCAAAGAGGAGGGCTCCCTTATATTCGAAGGGACACCGGGCGAATGGGACTCGGCAGGGGTAGAGGGCGCCTGTCTTTTCAAATATAATGGGAAATATTACATGACATATTCGAGTTGGACACGCGGATATGAAGTGGGATTAGTGACAGCTGATAATGTCAAAGGGCCCTGGAAGAAATCCCCCACGAATCCCTTCTTCGGATCACAGACAAAGAACAAATGGAAAGATGCCGTCGAGACAGATTTCTCCGACATTGGCCACAACAATCTGTTTATCGGCCCCGATGGCGAAATATGGTTCTGTTGCCACGGACAGCTACACGGCGATGACGGGCCCTGGTTATATATAACCCCATTGGGCCTCAACGGAAAGGATTTCCCTGACCACATCACCCCGACCAAAGATTTGCAGACCATCAAACTACCCCGATAATCCGGGCAAACACCACCTAAGATTTCTGACATCATGAACTATCCACACACACATCTTCTTCTCTCTCTTCTTATCTATTTGCTCGGCTCGGTTCAAGCCTCGGCTTCGGAACCTATACAGGTGCCTGCTTATCATCTATCCGACTCCACGCATTGGGCAGGAAAGAAAGTTGGCATCTTGGGAGATTCAATGAGCGATCCCGGGATGAGGGTCACCTCAAAACGATTCTATAATTATCTTACCGATTTAATCGGGATTGAAACCTTCCCTTATGCCACAAGCGGATTTCAATGGAAAGATCTCATCGGGAAGGCAAACAAGATGAAGCAGGATCATCCCGACGATCTGGATGGCATATTCATATGGGCCGGCACCAACGACTTCAATGCCTCCCGCCCTATTGGAGATTTCTTTGAAGAGAGTCTGGAAGAAGTTAATGTAGACGGAGAAATAAGGAAGCGCAAGAAACGCAGCCTTATTCTTGATGAATCAACGTTTTCCGGGAGTATAAATCTTCTCCTCTCCTATCTTAAGAGTAATTTTCCAAGTCAGCAGATCATCATTCTCACCCCGATCCATAGAGCTTACGCCACTTTTGGCGACAGGAATGTTCAGCCATCGGAGGAATATGCTAACGGTGAGGGACTATATATTGATGACTACATACATGCTCTGAGAAGAGCCGGCGAAGTATGGTCAGTGCCTGTGATCGATCTCTTCTCCATAAGCGGCCTGTATCCCCTTATGGAGAGCCACGACAGATATATCGCAAATCCATCAACCGACAGATTGCATCCAAATGATGAGGGACATTACCGATTGGCCAGGACGTTGCAGTATCAACTTCAGGCTTTCCCTCCATCTTTCTGATATTCATCTTCCTCTAACCTCATTTAATTCAAAAATAAATTTGAACCATATTTTTTTCAAACACTTCAACATTATGAAATCATTAGCGTTGATGATTTTGTTGGTTTCGGCATCCCTTTGCTACGCGGACAATCCGCAATTGAGAGCTGACAACATCGATGAGATCATCAAGAATCTTACTCTTGAGGAGAAAGCGCGTCTTTTGGTGGGGCGTGAGAACAGCGCAAGCAACAAGGGAGTGCCGGGAGCCGCCGGCGTAACTCAGGACGTTGAGCGTCTGGGCATTCCTTCAGTCGTACTTACCGATGGCCCTGCCGGTGTGCGTATCTCCCCCACCCGTAAAGGTGACAGCCACACTTACTACGCCACAGGGTTCCCCGTAGGCACTGCACTTGCCTGCACCTGGAATCCGGCTCTCGTGGAGAATGTGGGTAAAGCTATCGGCAACGAGACTCTCGAATATGGTTGCGACGTGCTTCTCGCTCCCGGCATGAACATTCACCGCACCCCTCTTTGTGGCCGCAACTTCGAATACTACTCTGAGGATCCCGTTGTAGCCGGTGTGATCGCGGCGGCTTACGTCAATGGTGTTCAGTCGAACAACGTGGGCACAAGTATCAAGCACTATGCCGTCAACTCTCAGGAGACCAACCGTATCGAGGTTGACGAAGTGGTTTCACCACGTGCCATCCGTGAGATCTACCTCAAGCCCTTCGAGATCTCTCTCCGCACTGCCAATCCCTGGACCGTAATGTCGAGCTACAATAAACTCAATGGCACATGGACACAGTCAAGCCCTGAGCTTCTCAAGACTATTCTTCGTGATGAATGGGGTTATGACGGACTCGTTATGACCGACTGGACCAACGAGCGTCGCCCCTCTTACGAACGCGTGGCCGCCGGCAACGCTCTTCTCACACCGGGTCATGACTGGCAGGAGACCGACATAATCGAGCATGTGAAAGATGGCTCTCTTTCTATGGCTGATGTGGATGAACAGGTGAAGATTCTTCTCGAAATGGTGGTCAAGACTCCTCGCTTCAACCATTATCAATTCAGCAACAAGCCGGACCTCGACGCTCACGCAGCTCTCACCCGTCAGGCCTCTACCGAGGGAATGGTGCTCCTTGAGAACAGGGAAAACACTCTTCCTCTCAAAAATGCAGGCAAGGTGGCTCTCTTCGGCAAGACCTCATACGACTTCATAGCAGGCGGCACAGGGTCAGGCGACGTTAACAAACCCTATGTCATTGACCTCAAGACAGGTCTCGCCAACGCCGGCTTTACCATCGATCCCAAGCTTCAGGATTACTATGAGGCTCAGAAAGATCTTAACAATAAGGCGCGCGCTATCAGTGGAGAAAGTCCCCGCTATGATGAACCGGCAATCTCTCGTCGCAACATAGAGCGCCTTGCCGCCGAGAATGATGTGGCTATCATCACTCTTGGCCGTCAGGCTGGCGAGGGTCGCGACCGTGAGATAGATGGCGACTTCAATCTCACCCAGAATGAACGCGAACTAATCGAGAATGTTGCAGCCGCTTTCCATGCTCTTGGCAAAAAGCTCATTGTAATCATGAATATGGGCAACGTGATGGAGACCGCTTCCTGGAAAGGAATCCCTGACGCCATACTTCTCGCATGGCAGCCCGGTCAGGAGGGTGGCAACTCTGTTGCCGATGTACTCACAGGCAAACAGTCTCCCTCAGGTAAGCTCACCATGACTTTCCCTGTGACAATCTCCGACATCCCTGCCGTCAACAACTTCCCCACCGGCACAGGCCCCAACAATCGTCGCAACGGCAAGAACTATGACTATACCAACCATGACGAGGATATCTACATTGGCTACCGTTACTTCACGACTTTCGACAAACCGGTGTCCTATCCCTTCGGATATGGCCTCAGCTATACCGATTTCAAATATAGCAAACCTGTGGTGAAAGCTACAGCCGACGGTTTCACAGCTTCCATCACAGTCACCAACACCGGTAAAACCGAGGGTAAAGAGGCTGTTCAGCTTTATGTGACAGCTCCCGGCAAGGATATGACCAAGCCGGCACGTGAGCTTAAAGCCTTCAACAAGACTGCACTCCTTAAGCC
>CAMWZE010000229.1 GCA_947178685.1 uncultured Porphyromonadaceae bacterium | reverse complement strand
GTCATATTATGGTTGATTTTGGGCTTTTGGAAATATTTTACTAATTTTACGGGATAAACCGGCATTGGCCGATAAATTTCAATTATGTCAAAGATGAACACTGGCACGATATGCGTGCAGGGGGGCTGGAAGCCGGAGAACGGACAGCCCCGTGTGCTCCCTATAATCCAGAGCACTACTTTCAAATACTCTACATCTGAACAGATGGCGCGTCTTTTCGATCTTGAGGAGAATGGCTATTTCTATACCCGTTTGGCGAATCCCACAAATGATGCCGTAGCAGCCAAGATCGCTGAGCTTGAGGGTGGCGTGGCGGCCATACTTACCTCATCAGGACAGGCTGCCAATTTCTATGCCGTATTCAATCTTTGTGAGAGTGGCGACCATTTCGTGTGCTCATCGGCTATCTATGGCGGCACGTTCAACCTCTTTGCAGTGACTATGAAGAAGATGGGTATAGACTGCACGTTTATCAGTCCGAACGCCTCGGAGGAGGAGATCGCAGCTGCCATACGCCCCAACACCAAGTTGCTTTTCGGAGAGACAATCTCGAATCCGAGCAATGATGTGCTCGACATCGAGAAGTTTGCCAGAGTGGCACATGCAAACGGTATCCCTCTGATTGTGGATAACACTTTCGCAACTCCGATCAACTGCCGCCCGTTTGAGTGGGGTGCGGATATTGTGACACATTCCACCACCAAATATATGGATGGACATGCCACAAGTGTGGGGGGAGCGATCGTGGACAGCGGTAATTTCGACTGGGATGCCCACGCCGAGAAGTTCCCGGGTCTTACCACTCCCGACGAGTCGTATCATGGCTTGACCTACACTAAGGCTTTCGGCAAAGGTGCTTTCATAACCAAGGCAACCGCACAGCTCATGCGCGACCTCGGCTCAATACCCTCCCCGCATAATTCCTTCCTTCTCAATATCGGTCTTGAGACGCTACACCTG
This sequence comes from uncultured Porphyromonadaceae bacterium, assembly GCA_947178685.1. Next base: position 3,207 of record CAMWZE010000229.1, on the reverse strand, counting down.
CGTGTGCCTCGTCATTGCGAGAATGCACAGAAGGTGGCGGAATGGCTTGAGAAGCATCCGAAGGTGAGCTGGGTGAACTATGCGGGATTGCCCGGCAACAAATATTATGAGCTTGCCAAGAAGCAGATGCCTAACGGCACTTGTGGCGTAATCTCGTTCGGACTCAAAGGAACGCGCGAGGATGCCATAGAGTTTATGGATAAGCTCAAGTTCATATCCATAGTTACGCACGTGGCTGATGCCCGCACATGTGTGCTTCATCCGGCCAGCCACACTCATCGTCAGCTCACCGACGAGCAGCTCCGCGAGGCCGGTGTGGCTCCCGATCTCGTGCGCCTTTCTGTGGGTATCGAGGATGTGGCTGATATTATCGACGATCTCGAGCAGGCTTTGGCCTGAATGTGGTCGGATAAACTGACATAGGTAAAAACTTTCTGTAATATAGATTAATTAAATGAGATTCATAGGAAAACTTCGTACCCTCTGCGGAGGAGCCCTTATTGCGGCTTGCTCCTTCTCGGCCTGGAGCGCTACTCCTAAATATGTGTTCTATTTCATAGGCGACGGTATGGGTGTGTCGCCGGCGATGGCAGCCGTGACCTATGCACGCAATGTGCTTGGCCAGGAGGAGTTGCCACTGATGCTGACATTCCCTCACGCGGGATGGGTGACAACGTATTCGGCCAGTTCGGATGTGACCGATTCAGCGGCTGCCGGTACTGCATTGGCTACAGGCCACAAGACAAAGAACAGCATGTTGGGTATGTCGGCCGACACCGTGCCGGTGTATTCTATTGCCAAGACCTTCAAGGATGCAGGCTACGGTATTGGTCTGGTGACTAATGTTGCAGCGGATGACGCTACTCCCGGAGCGTTCTATGCTCATGTGGCCAACCGTGGCATGGCTGAGCAGATCGACCGTCAATTCATACCCTCCGGTGTGGATTTCCTCGCCGGATCGGGCTTGAACGGTCTTGAGAGAAAGGGTGAATCAACCGGTGTGAAGGAGGAGTATGAGAAAAACAATATCAAGATTATCCATTCTCCTAAGGATGTTGATCTCTCGAAGCGTATCGTGCTTCTTCAGGAGAATCCTTTCCAGAGGGGCAACACCGGATATATGATAGATTCTATTCCCGGGATGATGACCCTTCCCGAGATGACCCAGGCTTGTCTTGACTATCTTGTAAAGAAGTCGCCGGATAATTTCTTCATGATGGTGGAGGGTGGCAATATCGACCATGCCCTTCACGGCAACGATGCCCTCACTACCATAACGGAGATCTATAATTTCAACAATGCCCTCGAACTTGCTTACAAATTCTTGCAGGAGCGACCTGAGGAGACTCTGATTGTTGTGACAGCCGATCATGACACGGGTGGCATATCGGTTGGCAACAACATCACGGGCTACAAAGCGTTTTTCGATGTTCTCAGTCATCAGAAGATGTCGAAGGAGATGTTTTCCGATGTATGCAAGAAGATTCTCAAGGATGGCGCCCCCGGCGGCTGGCCTGCCATGCAACAGTTGTTGGCAGAGAAATTCGGTCTCGGCAAAGAGGTGAAGCTTACCGATGCAGAGATGGGAGCGTTGGAGAAGCTTTACAAACAGGTGTTTGTGGAGCAGAACAGCGAGAATGAGAAGTCGCTCTACAACGATTTCAACGCCTTTGCCTCAGCCGTGTTCCGCACAATTTCCAACAAGGCCGGAGTAGGGTGGACCACAGGCGCGCACACCGGCAATCCGGTGGGTGTATATGCAGTGGGGGCCGGAGCAGAGAATTTCTCGAAAATATTCGATAATACGGAAATTCCCGGTCTTATCCTGAAGACAGCGGGCTTCGAGCAGAAATAATCAGACATCTGAAGTGGAGTGAATCCACGCTAAGTTCAGATAACAGTAATAAAAACAGCCACACGTTTTAGAAGCGTGTGGCTGTTTCTTTTGGGTTATATACTAGTAGAACGGGTATAATAGTCAAAATTCAGGTAAGTATCAATAATTTTCGGGACGAAGTTCGAAGAATGCCTCAGGATGCTTGCATACGGGGCAAATCTTGGGAGCAGACTTTCCGAAATGGATATGTCCGCATTCACGGCACATCCACATGCGGTCGTTGTCGCGAGAGAATACGATGCCGTCCTCAATGTTCTTGAGGAGAGTGCGGTAGCGCTCCATGTGAGTCTTCTCGATTTCACCTACTCTCTTGAAGAGACGAGCGATGTCGCTGAAGCCCTCCTCCTCGGCCACAGCCGCGAAGTCTTTGTACATATCCTCATATTCCCACTCTTCGCCGGCAGCTGCGTCTACGAGGTTCTGGGGAGTGGCGGGAATGCCACCATCGTGTAGAAGCTTAAACCAGATTTTGGCATGGGTGTGTTCGTTGTGTGCAGTTTCCTCGAAGATAGCTCCGATCTGCTCATAACCATCTTTCTTAGCCTGCTTGGCATAGAAAGAGTATTTAACACAAGCCTGACTTTCGCCGGCGAATGCCTGGCGCAGACATTCTTCAGTTTTTGATCCTTTAAGTTCTTTCATAACAGTGTATAGTAGAATGATGTTTTTCGATGTTCAGCCTCTGTTGATAAGAGGTTAGCGATGTTGTTGATTTTGTTTTGACGGTATTTTGAAGACGGGGTAATGCGGAGCATCAGAGGGCACGCTCAATCATATCTGATAGTTCTGCCGCGCTCTTTTTGCCGCTCTCACGCATAAGCTCTTGTCCCTCTTTGAATACAATCCATGTGGGGTATTCCTCAAGACGGTAAGTTACCTTCAGGCGTCCGTGAGGATCATCGGCACGCATAATGTTGGCTTTACCTTCATATTTGGCCTTTACCTCTTCAGTGAGGTATTTCACATCAACTGCATCCTGACTGCCATGGTGTAGGAAAACCACGAGCGTTGGGATGGATTCTTTTATTTTTTCTTCAAAAGTTTTCATAATTCTAGTGTTTTCTTTTATAACATAGGGACGCTCGGAATTGTTCAGTGAAGTTGATGAAAATTGCACGGATAAGGTTGATGAAAATAAATTTTGACAAAGAAAAAATTTTTAAATAACTTCAATGAAAAATGGCGGATAAAAGTTAAATAATCCCTATTTTTAGTATAATGGTAAGAAAGTTATGGTATTTTTTTGTAAATTTGCTTACTTAACAAAAATCTGATATTTATATGTTGACATTTATTGGAGGACTTGGAGG
>CAMWZE010000228.1 GCA_947178685.1 uncultured Porphyromonadaceae bacterium | reverse complement strand
CGCTAAGGTAGTGGGGCAAGCTATGATAAATGCCGGAATTGACGAAGGCGACATCCTCGTGGTTGACAGAGCCTTGACTCCTTGTCAGGACGATATCGTGGTGGCTTACGTCAACGGGGAGTTCACCATGAAATATCTTGATCTCTCAATGAGAGACTTCGGGGAGATATGGTTGCGTCCGGGCAATGATGCCTATCCACCTTTCAGAATCACACCCGACGATGATTGTGTAATCTGGGGTGTAGTGTCGAAAATCATCAAAAATCTGCGCTGAACTACACAAGCATAACTGTAAGCAGACCCCACACTATCAGGAGAATGTTGCTTACGGCATACGTCACGGTATAACCTATGGCCGGGAGAGTGCTTCCTAATGTGGTCTGCACGGCTCCCAAAGCTGCGGTGCACGTGCGTGTGCCGCAACAGCAACCGAGCGTTATGGCCGGATTAAACTTGAATATCTTATGGCCGATAAACAGTCCGAAGCAAAGCGGTATGAGAGTAGTGATGGCTCCAACCACAAACAGCATTGGCCCCACAGCCTTTATGCCGGCTACAAATGACGGAGCAGCCTCTATGCCCACAACGGCTATAAATACGTTTAGGCCAAGATTATTCATAATCCACAACGCTCCCGGAGATATGTGGCCGTAAGTGGGACGTTTTGAACGTAACCATCCGAACACCAATCCGGCTACGAGCGAACCGCCGCTGGTGCCGAAACTTACAGGAATACTGCCGATCCATATGCTCAAGGCTCCGAAAAGACCGCCGATGAAAATGGCAAGACCCACAAACATTAGATCCGACTGAATTGAGGGGCGATCCACATGTCCCATATGAGGGGTGGCTCGGCTTACTCTCTCGGCTCTTCCCACTACTGTCAATTTGTCACCCTTCATAAACGTAGTGTCATGAGATATGTCAAGTGGCTGTCCGTCTCGTTTGGCATCGCGTATCACCACTCCGTGCATATATTTACGGCGACGAAGCTCCGTGATAGGATGGCCGATGAATTCCTTCTTCGTCACAAGCACTCCCAACCTCTCAAGAGGATAGGAAAGAAGCTCGGCATTCACCGTCTCGTCGCCTATATGGTCTTCCACATATATCATAAATTCACGCCGTCCGCACACCACTATCTCATCGCCTGCGTGTATCAGGTCGTCGTGGCGGGGAGCCTTTATCCCCCCATCGTGCAATACTCGGTCGATATATACCTCCAGTCCATGTCCGGCCAAATGCCTCTCCACACTTCTCACACTCTGCGGCTCAACGAAGTAGTCTGAATCTACTTTATACGAACGATAGGCTATGGTTGAGAGTGCATTGGTATATGCCGGATCGTCATTACGGCCATCCGCATTGAGTTTCTCCTCCAGTTCCAGGGTCTGACGCCTCACCTTCTCGAATCCTCCCAGCAGGCGCGGTCCAAGATTACCTACAAGTATTACGGTCCCGAGCGTGCCGAATATGTAGGTTACGGCATAACACACCGGTATTATATTCATCTCTCTGTCCAAAGTCTCCTTGGGAAGCCCCAGTCTCTCGAGAGCCTCCGATCCCACACCTAATAATGCCGAACACGTCTCCGATCCGGAGAACAATCCCACGGTCTCCCCTTTCGTATAGCCCATAATCTTGGCCATGATGAAAACCGACACAAAACACATGGCGCTCATCATAACGGCAAACAACGCCTGTTTCAACCCAGAGCCTTTAAGCGACTTGAAAAAGTCGGGACCCACACTATAACCGATGGAGAAAAGAAACATCATGAAAAACACCATCTTCAGGGGACCCGACATAGGAATCTCAAGCTGTCCTACCAGCACCCCCACAAGAAGCACCGATGTGACGCTACCGAGCTGAAAACTACCTATCTTTATTCTGCCGATAAAGAATCCGAGTCCGATAGTGAGGAAGAGGGCGAGCGGTGGATATTCTCGCAATATATTGGCAATGGAATCTATCATAATATGGATGCATTTGTTTGGTTGAACATTTCGGGTGGATGATAACAGAAGGCCGGTTTACACAACCTCTTATAAAATCAACATAATTTTTCTGATAAGTGTTCAAAAAAATATTCGTCTGACACCGGTGTGGACGGCATCAGACGAATCCTGCTTTGTATAATGACTCAAGCGCTTTGAGGGGAAGCCTTATTTCAAGATTTTATCTTTATTGGCTATCGGCTACTTTTCTTATAGCCGTAAGCCGATGCTCAATTATCGTAACCCAAGAATGATCCGGTGGTGGAGAATCGTAAATCTCGTCCGTCTACCAGCTCCACATCATAACCATAATTTTCACGGCTCATTTCATTGATACCTACTCCATTGAGGTTCTCTTCTATATAGATGTTGATGGTAGCCGGATAGAAGCCGCTCGGCACTGTCTCTCCTGCAGGAGCATCTACATCCATCCATTCTCCGGCCAGACTGAATTCAATCTGGTGGCGATTAGAAAGAATAACGTCATATTCATTATTCTCCTTTGTGACTTTCGACACTTTCACCGACGGATAATAATCAGAAATGAACGTCTTAGCCTGTGATGGAAGCTGCTGTTCTGTCACAATCACATCATCGTCATCATCATCATTATCGCAACTCCAAAAGCCAACCGCCATGACAGCTACAAGAAGAAAAGGTAAAAATTTCAATAATTTTTTCATATTGCTCTTATAATTTATTGAAGCTCTCTAAACTTAATTAACCTCACATGTAGACACATTTCACCTATAGTAAGTCAATGAAATTCTACAAGCCTGTTTCAAGTTTAAATCTCTTCATTATCTCATATCATTCAACTTATAAAAGTTGTAATAGGAATTTGGTTTGTTACAGCAAGTTAATTAATGTGGCTAAATAAAAATTTGGCAAGTTAAGTGAAATTCACTAATTTCGCAGATAGATTCACAACTTCGGGAATATATTTGATATATATTTAACACTTCCTTTTAAACCGATTGATCAATGAGCCGAATAGATCTGTCAAAGCTTCGCAAAAGAGCCGGCATGAGCCAGCGTGAACTCGCCTCTCTTCTTCAGGTGAGACCCAGTTTTCTCTCCGCAATTGAAAACGGCCGGAGCCGTCTGCCGGAGGAGAAACAGGAAAAAATCAAGGAGATTTTCGCGCTTGACTCTCTTGAAGAATACATGATAGATGATCTGGCCGACGTTGTGGTGCCTCCTCATACTCATGTTCCCCCCCACTCTCATGACGGGGATGCCTCAATCCCCCCTCATATTCACACTTCTCCTTCCACACAGAGCGATGCCATAACCCAACTCCTTAATCATTTCCACGATCTCGCCCACCAGCGTGACCGTCAGCATGCCTCAGCCGATGAGGAAACGGCTGCCCGTATCGACCTCCTGGAAAGGCGCAACGACCGGCTCTCGGAAAGAGTTGACAATCTCCGCGAAGAGATCGACTCGCTACGTGAGGAGAATCTACGTCTGAAAGAGATTATCCTGAAAAACGGCCTTACATATTGAGCGACATACTGAGTGGCCACTGTTTTTGTCAGTGGCCACTCAAAGATTTCATAACTCTCCTCTCTTCACGGTGATGATATATTCGTCGGCAGTAGCCGCTACAACCTGTGTGTCAAATCCCCATTCGCGTATCCTGTCGGCGAGCACGTTAGCCGGTGGAAGATGATCACTCTCCGATTTCCGGTCATGATGTATGGAATTGATAAACTTCTCATCGCTCGGAAATGCTATCACTATCACCCCTCCGGACTTGATATTCATCTTGAAAAGCCATTCCATAGTGGCGGCAGGGTCATAAAGGTGGGGATATACGGAATAAAGCATCACCACATCATACATACCCGGCAATTCCTCCTCCTCAAAATCAAGTCGCAGAAACTCAACATTCTCCAGATGTCCGAATTTCTTTTTAGCTATCGAAAGCATCCCTTCCGAAAGGTCAACGGCAGCTATGTGCCCATCAGGGCCTACCATCCCGCTAAGATATGGAAGTAGCACACCGGTGCCGGTGCCTAAATCAAGCACATTCATACCCGGCTTAATCGAAAGTTTACCGAGTATCGACTTTACCCTCTCCGGAATGGAACGCACCTCGTTGGCATCCCACTGGGGTGCCAAACGATCAAAAAATTCTATCTCTGCGTCTGTCATGACCTATTAATA
>CAMWZE010000227.1 GCA_947178685.1 uncultured Porphyromonadaceae bacterium | reverse complement strand
GATGATTGCCGACATCGCAGCCGGACATATCTCCATCGACCACGGCTTCCGTGGCCCTAATTTCGGCACAGTTTCAGCTTTCGCCTCTTCCAACAACGCCCTCGTGGATGCTTTCAACATCATCCGTCTGGGCCAGGCCGACGCTATCGTCGCCGGTGGTGCCGAGGCTGCTGTTTTCCCTGCCGGTGTGGGCGGCTTCAACTCAATGAAGGCCCTTTCCACACGCAACGACGATCCTAAAGGCGCTTCCCGCCCATTCTCAGGCTCGCGCGACGGATTTGTGGTTGGTGAAGGTGCTGCCGCTCTTGTCCTTGAGGAGCTTGAGCACGCCAAGGCTCGCGGTGCCCACATCTACGCGGAAGTCGCCGGTGGCGGCATGAGCGCTGATGCATACCACATCACCGCTTCTCATCCCGAAGGTCTCGGTGCGCGTCTCGTTATGGAGAACGCTCTCAAAGACGCCGAAATGAAGCCCGAGGATATCGATTACATTAATCTTCACGGCACTTCCACTCCCGTAGGCGACCTCTCTGAGGTGAAAGCCATCAAGGAGGTGTTTGGCGACCACGCTTATAAGCTTAACCTCAGCTCCACCAAGTCTATGACAGGCCACCTTCTCGGTGCCGCCGGTGCTCTTGAGGCTCTCTTCAGCGTTAAAGCCATCGAAAACGGCATCGTTCCCCCCACAATCAACCATGAGGAGGGCGACAACGATCCGGCTGTGGATTACAACCTCAACTTCACTTTCAACAAGGCGCAGAAACGCGACATAAATGCCGTGCTTTCCAACACCTTCGGATTCGGTGGCCACAATGCGGCTATCATCCTTAAGAAATATAAAGAATAAGATTATTACCACATCTTTATATTACGAAGGCGCTTCCTGCAAAGGAGGCGCCTCTCTTTTTGTATTACCGCCTGAATATATCACCGACGGGCTTTTCCTACAATTGTTTACATCATGAACCAAAGATTATAACTGATTGTTGTAAAAAATGTGTGGCAGAAATTCTCTCTGAAGCCATATATGATAAATACGGAACAATAAAAAAACAATATTATGGAAACAAACTATAAAAACGAAGCAATCAACGCTGCGAAAGCGAGTCTCGCTGATGCAAAAGTAGCCGCTCAGGCGGAAGTGGACAATCTCAAACAGGAGGCTGCCCAGACACAGGAACAGGTAAATCAGGATGCCGACAGCTTCAAGGCTCAGGCTATGGACAAGGCTGCCCAACTTAAGGCTCAGGCCGCTGACAAGGCCGCTGAACTTCAGGCTCAGGCTGCCGATAAAGCTGCCCAACTGAAGGAGCAGGCCGCACAGCTGCAGGATAAGGCTGCCGATAAGGCTGCACAGATGAAGGAGCAGGCCGCTGAGGCTGCCGGGATAGCCAAGGAGAAAGCCGGAAGTTTCTTCAGCTCTCTCAAAGACAAGACGGCCGATCTTCTCCACGATGGTGCCGACAAGCTCTCAGACCTCGCCGATAAACTTGGCAAGTAAAGAGCCGCATTATCAAAATTCACAATTAGAACTCTAAAGAGGAGTGATTGATCCACATGCGTCAATCACTCCTCATTTTTATATAGGATGCTCTATAAGGTCCACATTTCTGTAAGATAAAAACTTAGGAATGGCCGAGAGAATCAATGCCACACGATGCGATCGCTTTTTGATAGAGCGACATCAGGGTGACAGCTGTATGTCCAGCTACCGGAATTACCTCAATTTTGGATTCCTCTATGGCGAAACGTTTCATCAGTGTGCTTTTATGCTCCTCCGATGATACTATGATGAAGGTAGCATTTCTCCATGAGTTCCTCAGAATATAACGTCTGATTTTCTGTACTACTTCAAACAATCCGAGCGGTGCATCAAAAAGCGCTATGTCCGACTCACGGACAGTAACCACAGCAGGCACGTGAGCGGAAGATATATTCAGAGGTAACTCTCCGTTCAGACCATGGTAGACTTCTACCTTGTCTGCCTGAAGACAGTTGGTGATACCAAATATGCACCACATACGCCCTGTAAAACCCGAAGGAGCCGGCAAACGGTATTCAGCGTTATGGAGATCATCTATAAGATTCAAACGCGTCTTACGCGATAATTTAGGGGTGTACACAAAAAGTCGGCTCTGAGGATAATCGGTTGCCAACGTCTCAATGACATGGGCGACATATTCAGACCTTTCAACAAAATTATCTTTATCGGAACCGCTTTTAATCGCATAAGCTCCATCTAATCCAATATTCATAATTGCGGGTTGCTACTTTGCGGATTGCTGCTTAAAGCTACAAAATTATACAAAAATAACATTGCGTGCCAACTCTATGTAAAGATTTTCATATCATGGGGGTGATGTAGCAAGTGTCGTCAGCCTATGGCATCCCCTTTTTCTACCCTTAGCAGAGATATACATCCCCTGGCCGGCTATATTTGTCAGTCTCTCACCGACACTTGACTGTATTCTGTGTTGCCAAAACTGTACACCTGGTTGCCAATGCCTCATCGACAACTGAAACTACCGATTTTGTTTCTCTTTATTTGTCTGAATCAGAAATCTTTTAATTAACTTTACAACGTAAATGCCAGACTGCATTACCGAATCGGCCATGTAGAATTCTCAAAAATAAGAATCATGCACAAGGACAAGCTCCATAAGTCCGAGCAATTGACTTTGTACGAGTATTCAATAACCAACAATAACAATATAAAATGAGAAAGGTAATTTTCGCGACAGCCTTTGTCGCAATGTCCGGAATCGCACTCGCCTACGGCATGGGTGCTTTCCGCAGTCAAGACAACATCGCTGCATTACAACTCGACAATGCAGAAGTACTCGCACAGAACGAAAGCGGTTCCTCTTCCAGCTGGGATTGCTGGAATGCTGCAAAATCAGGCGGTGCAGATTTCTGGAGATGTGGAAATCCTTGCGTATGGGAGCAAGGTTACACCTTTGATGGTACTAAAGGCACATGTTTTAAATAACTATCATCCTCAGTTCGCATGAAAAAAGCTTATTTAAGCATCGTTCCCATTATAGGAACGATACTGTCAAGTTGCAATACTCAAAACAATCAGAAAATCAGGGAAGAATACTTCACTGATAATGCCATTGTGTATGATGTGCCATCGCAGAAAGCCGATACATTAAGAGGGGAGATACTGATTCCTGATATGGTCGGCCCATATGCTCTTGTTGTGGCAGATTCTCTGATATGTCTATCTAATATGGCACAAGAACCTGCCTTCATGATATATAATTTAAATGGGCAGCATCTAAGTGATATTGGCATATATGGTCAGGGTCCGAATGACTTCTTGACAAATATGCCTAATGGGCAGATACTGAAAAAGGACGGAGAAACCAGTCTTCTTATCGCGGATATGAACGCAGGTGCTCTCAAACAGCTTAATCTTACCAAAAGTTTAAAAGAAAATACGGCTGTGGTTGATTCAGTTTATCCTTTTACCTTTATGGAAAAATTTGCAGGATTGTCTGGCGACAGACTTATTGAGGAAGGTAGGTGTAAGGGTAATTATGAGCTGCTGGTCAAATCAACTGATGATTATACTCTGTTGCACAAGGAAAAATTTTATAATATCGATACAGAGGAGAATGAACCTATTCTCTATTGGTCAAGTATGTCAATTTCCCCAAACGGTCAATATCTGGTAATGGGACTGTACAGCCTGAACGAAATAAATATCATGGATCTACATAATTTTTCCCGTCTTTCCGTTTCTATCGGAAATGTGAAGGCTTACGAGGAATTACGTGATAGAAAACAGTCTTCCCCTGATTGGCAATATTATACTCAGGTCAGTTTGTCAGACGATTACATATATGCATTGTATACCAATGAACCATGGAGTGAAAATGATATCACAAGCAACAATCATGAGTTGCATATCATTGGCTACGATGGCACCCTCAAGCTGATCGCACCCTTCGACAGACGGATAAGAAGTATTTCATACTCTCCCATAGACAATAAGATCTATGCCCTTGATTTTGATGATAATGTCTTCAAATATACCCTACCTCAATTTGAGTAATATTCTATCAGTAGATCATAATCCCCTCTCAGATATACTATTTGATACTAAGTAGCTACGAAAAATAAATGTTCATATGTCTACTGCATTCTACGGCGATCTCCGCCTCGTATTTTCA
>CAMWZE010000226.1 GCA_947178685.1 uncultured Porphyromonadaceae bacterium | reverse complement strand
TATGTATACTGAAATATAGAAATTTATATCTTACGTATCTATAAAAATTGACATATCCATAAAAAAAACAATATACGGAATCGTATATTGTTTTTTTTGTAATGGTATTACCTACATCTCTATGTTGTTTTCGGGAGACTCCTCTGCAATACGATGAACATGCTCACGATATTTAGCAGGAGTCATGCCGGTATAATTATTGAAGAGACTATAGAATGTCGACATGGAATTATAACCCAGATCGGCAGCCAACTGCTTCAATGGGATGGCTGAATCTTTATCAGACAACACCTCCACAGCACGCCGCATTCTATAATCATTAATGATTTGAGTAAATGTTTTACCGGTAGCTACATTGATTGCCTTGGAGAGATAAGTGCGATTTGTACCCAGTTCTCTTGCAACGTTTGCAATGGTAATATGAGGATCGGAATACCCATTATTGGTTTCCAAATACGCTACAAATCGTTGCATAAGCTCTCTGGTATTATCAGAATCCTTATCTTGGTCTTTATTATTGATAGCAACCTTTTGGTCGTTACTATTGATTACAGCGTTTTGATCTTTATTATCGGCTACAGGAGTACTCAGATCTTCATGATTGTTTTCTTCCGGAATATCTGTTTTATCAAGTCCTTCCCCTTCCTCCGTTTTATTCTGTGAATTCAGGCTGACCTTTTGCCTTAAAGATAATATTTCATCCTTCTGCAACCTGTCAATTTTTAAGAACTCTGAGTTTCGGGCTACAATTGTCTTATAAAGTCTCTCCTTTTTTCGATTGGCAGCGAAGATAAAGATAAGAAGCACACTCAAGAGTCCGATACCGATGGTGAGTAAAGATATTCTATTATTCTTTGAGACTAATTGAAGCTTCTGCTCATCAATCTCACGTTCTCTGGTATAAACTTCCTCTCTAATTCTATTTTCCTGAAGCGTTCTATGATGGCCGAGTGTATATATGCTATCACTATAGGCCACATATTGCTCACCCATTGCTATGGCATTCTCATTAAGTCCGACTTTAACATACAATCTTACCAGTGACTTCATCAGTTTAGAGGAGTGAATATGCACCTGAGTAGCGCGCGAATTTTGTATTGCCCTCTCCAAAATGCTGATAGCTTCTGAATTAAAACCTTTCTTTTCAAGAACAGCTGCAAGTTCAAGCGACACAGAGGCTACCCATGAAGGATCTTCCTTTTCATAATTAAGCAAATCCCTGAAAATTTCAATTGCCTCATCCCATCTACCCTCTTTCGCGGCAAGCGAAGCCTCTATATAACGAATTGTAGACATGAACTGCGCTTTATTAGACTCTGATTCCTTTAATCGGATATCTTCAAGAGTGTTTCTGGCCTTTTCAATACTGTCTACCAAGATATATGTCTCCGCTAATATGATGCGAGGTTTTATCGTAAACTCACGATCATATTTTTCAGAGAGCTCAACCGCTTGCTCTGCCAGCTTAAGACCGGATGGATCTTCCATCACCAGATAAGCAGCCGCAAGATTTGCAAGCAAAGGTGCCTCTCTCTGAAAATCCTTTTCCTTGCGGGTATTATCCAAAGCTTTATAATAGAACGCAGTAGCGGTAAAGGGATCATTATTGTTAAACATATAATAGATTCCCAGAGTATTATATATAAGACTTAAGGCATCTTTATTTTCTTCAGACTCTGCTATACCTCTGGCAATTTCAAGATTTCTTAAAGCATCCTTAGATTCACCAAGCGACGACTGCACCGCACCGAGAATATATCGTCCCCACATCTCTGAGAACTCTCGGTCTTCTTTCCTCTTTGCATATTCAAGAAGCCGCAATGCATATTCTCTTGCAGCCTCCATATTGTCCGTTCTGAAATAATATCTGCCTAATCCCTGAAGTATAATAGGATTATCGGGATCAGTTTTGAGCTTTAACTCAAGAGAAGACACTTCGTCAGCAACCACTTCTTTAGGTTTTCCTTTAAAAGCGGAAATAAAATCGCCGGCGATAAGACTCCAAACTACCGCCACGACTATTACTATTGTTCTAAATAATGTCATTTGAGTAGCAAAATTAATATATTAAGACGATATCAGAAAATTTAATAGAAGTTTTTTATTCAATTTGATACCAATAGATCATCGTTGCTTCATCATCAATCGAGAGGCGGCCTGTCTCACCTTATTTAGAAGCAACGGATTTATATCCTTATTCTCCTGAAGGAATCTGTCGACACACTCCGCTGCCTCTGCAGAACGATAGGAGCCAAGCAGCGATGCCGACCAGTTGGCCGGAAAGAAGATGTCTCCTGTAGCCTGAATGTCAGGAAGCATCTCTAACGCCGGGATAATATATTTTATGCTCCTATCCTGGCGTGACGGGTGATTGAGAAGCCTTAGCAGATTGAGCGTCCAAGGCTCGACAAGACGATTGGCAGGATCGTGAAGGGAGTCGAAAAGAGAGTCTAATGCCACGGTATCGCTCACGGCAGCTCTGCTTACAAAGTCATACTTACGCAAACGGTCGCCATCTTTGATTCTACCGCGCTGTGTAGTGATTATCTCCTCACTCTTGTCAGGAATCAACACCGCAAGCTGAAGAGAAAGATCGCTTATATCATCGGCTCCGAGCAGGTCAGACTTTCCCGCCTCCCATATATCCAGCAATCTGCCCTCAGAATGGGGAGACCGGGCATTAGAAGCAAGAGTTTTCAACACTAAAGTCTTACCCTGCTTCCATGGATGCTCCTCCACCATTTTCCAAAGACGCTCTTCAAAAGCCTCCGCATCTTCAGGCTCAAGATCAATCAAGGCCGCGCCGGCATATCGTGTAAGAGCTGAAAGCATCTGGGTGTCGGAAGTAGCCTCTATAGAACTTAGAAGAAAGCCGAGCCAAGCATCAGTAGGGACATTACCGGCAAGATAATTTTCATTTAGCATCATGAGGGTAGCCAAACGTCCCACCGGCGGCAACCCCGCTACAGTTCCATCCGACAATAGAGCATCCCTCATAAGCAGAGCGAGATTGGAAGAATCAACTGTCAGCAAGCCGTAAGCTCTGCCATCTGCAGCAGGGAGAATCAGAAGATTATCAGAAACCAAAGTGATCGGCACTTCCACAGTGGCGCAACTACCGTCAAATAATACATTCAAAGTCTCGGTGTGACTTCCGTCGCTCACAACTACGTCAAAAATCTGAGGCCACACTATTCCTCTTCCCCGGGGGTCAGTCTGTCTGACTATCAATTTACCGTCACTCACCGTAAAGTTGATTTCAGGCATACCAGCCTCATAGACCCATACCCGGCTGAAGCTTTCCAAGTCGGAATCGGAATAAGTACCTAAGGCCGACACAAGATCGTCCCAAGTTGCATTCCCATAAGCATGATCGTTAAGATATTTTCTTATCCCGAGCTTAAAATTCTCTTTACCGGTGATCTCGGCGAGTTTCGCCATCATAAGGGGCGATTTGTTGTAGATGATATTATTATAAATCAGTCCGGCATTCTTCAGATTGTCAAGCTCCTGACGTATAGGTGTCGACCCGTCTGAGCGATCCTGATCAAGAGCCGTAGTCATGTAGACTCTCAGCCACTCCAAATCATGGTCGAAATCAGGAAGCAATTCCCTAGTGAGCATAGCCGCAAAGTAATTGGCAAATACCTCTTTGGTCCACACATCGTCAAACCATTCCATAGTGACATAATCTCCAAACCACATATGCGACGTCTCGTGTGCTATGAGCTGAGCGCGCCTCAGTTCATCTGCACCTGTCGCATTTTTACTTAGAAATATTGTCTTGTCATTATAAAATGTAGCACCTGTATGTTCCATGCCACCGAATTGAAATCCCGGAATTATTACAAGGTCATACTTTGCAAATGGATAAGGAATCCCTGTGTAGTCTTCAAGTTGCGCAAGTGAACTGTGGACCTGTCTGAAAATCTCATCAAGTTGATCAAGACGATCAGGGTCGGTCTCTCGGTAATAGGCACCGATAGTGCGGCTATCCTGCGTGCTTTGCCGATAATTGAATTCTCCGGCAGCAAAAGCGAAGAGATATGTGCTCAAAGGCTCGGTCTCTCCAAACTTTATTGTGACAGCGCCAACGTCATTATTCCCTATTGAAGATATCACAGGAGAATTACTTACCGCCTTCCATCGTTCCGGCACTGTAAGGGTGAGATTATAGCGTGCCTTCATATCGGGTT
>CAMWZE010000225.1 GCA_947178685.1 uncultured Porphyromonadaceae bacterium | reverse complement strand
GCTGCCATACTTATGGCGGCAGTCCATTGCTATGCCAATTCTCCGGCTATATACGAATGTATCTACAGCTATCGTGCTGCCATAAATGATGCAGAGAAACCCTCTTCTGAAGAGAGCGAGTGTATTCTTCAGATTGGTGATGATAAGTCGCGTTTCTACGATTATGTTGCCTTCCGCCTCGACTCCGTTTCTGCGATTCCCGGAATTTCAAATGAGGTGAAAGAGGAATTCAACACTGCTTATCTGAAGGCGGATCAGTATTTTGAGCAGACAGTAATTACTGATCTTTCCGACAACGGACTCACCGTTTACTGCGACATGGCTCCTGACAGTTATCGCTACGTTCAGAGACTGCCTCTCATTGATTGGAAGCTATCTGATGATACAGCCACAATCTGCGGTTATCTCTGTCATAAAGCCACCGGTGTATATGGTGGAAGAGAATGGACAGTATGGTATGCTGATGAGATACCCACACCCTTCGGACCCTGGAAGCTTTCCGGACTGCCGGGTCTGGTGCTCAAAGCCATAGATTCCGAAGAGATCCATGAATTCGAAGCCATATCATTCCGTAATGGGTCATCTGAAATATCAGAACCTAAAGTGCCAAACGTCAATTCCATAAAAGCCGAAAAATTCATAGAGCGTAAGAATAGTTTTGACAAAGATCCCATGGGCTCAATTGAACGGGAGAGCATCACATCTCTCACAGTGCTTCCAAATAAATCTCTACTTGTAAACGGAGTGAGAATCCGTAATCACAAATCAGGCTTTCAACCTCTTGAATATTCTGAATCCGAGATCAAGAAAGGTGTTAAGACCAAACAGAACAAGGAGCCTCAGACTCAGGAGGAAATCAAAGTAATTGGAGTGGGTACCATGCGTAAGTAGGGCTATCCAAAAATAATATAAGCCATATGACCTCCTTCAGAATCATACTGCTATTATTGTTGCTCTTTCCCTCCCTGCTGACAGCAAAAGCCTCGCCGGAGCCAGATGCTGAAACGACTATCACTGGAGTTGTGAGAGATGATACAGGTCAGCCTCTCCGAGCTGTAATGGTGCGTCCATATTCCAATGGACATGCCGGCCGACACGTGCTTACCGACAAAAGCGGTAACTTCAGAATTTCTATTGTCTCCTCAGATGATCTCCCTACTTCACTGCTGGTGAATAAAATCGGCTATGAGAAGGAATCCATAAGTGTGTCGGCTCCATATCAACCAATTGAAATAACACTTCATAAAGCAGCCACAACACTAAAGGAAGTTACTGTGGCAGCTCCGGAGGTGCGTCAGAGAGGTGACACCGTCTCTTACCTTCTCTCGGCGTTTATCAGCAGTGGTGATATATCTCTGAAAGATGCTCTGAAAAAGATTCCGGGTATTGAGGTTGATAAGAGCGGAAAAATCAGCTATAATGGCAAGGATATTTCCAATTTCTATATTGAAGGGATGGACCTTCTCGGAGGAAAATATGATGTAGCCACCACCAATATCCCCTCTTCATATGTAAACGCTATTGAAGTTATCAGTAATCATCACGATCTTAAGATAGACCGTGGCACCTTTTCTGATAATGTCGCTTTGAACGTAAGGCTAAAGAAGCAGGCTATGTTCACACCTACGGGTACGTATACACTCGGCTCCGGTCTCGGAAGCCCCATGCCTTGGGAAGCATCAGGGGCAGCCATGATGTTCAGAGGCGATTTCCAGTCTATTCTCACACTTAAAGGGACGGATATAGAGGAATTTTCCGAAAGAGAAAACGTAAGGTATTATCAACTCCGATCATCCCGACTCCGTGATTTAGCAGCTTTGGCGATGCCGAAGCTGACGACATCAAGCGCACCGTTAAGCCGTAAGCGTTGGATAGAGCCTATAGATGCCGGAGCCTCTCTGAATTTCATCAACAAGCTAAGTGAGGAGACCACTCTACGCACCAATGTGGATTATTACTACCGACAGACTAAGTATGAACTTTCCGACTCAAAATTATATTTTGATGGAGTAGATGATGTGGATATAACCCAAATCTCTGATCCGAACACGAAACTTCATACCGCCTCCGTCTCGAATGAATACAAAGTTAATTCAGACGCCCGCTACATTGATAATGAATTCAAGGGTGAGACATCTTTCACCACAAACACTCTCCCAGTATCAACCTCAAATTCAACGATAGCCCAATATCAGAAAATGACCAACTTCAATATCCACGACAATTTCTATTGGCATTGGAAGCGTGGCGCTTGGAGATACTCCCTTTCCGGTTCATTAGAAGTAAATGCCTCTCCCAAGGTGTCGCTCAATATATCTGAGAAGCATACCGGGAAAGATGTGGAAAGTGAGACATCATCAGTCCTTATCTCGCAAAATGGAAGGAGCACAAGTTTTGCGGGCTCTTTGAGTTTCTCTCCGACGATAACCTTAGGAAATTCATATTTATCCTTGCCGACTGAGTTCAGATATACAAATGAGAAGTTGCTCACTAATCTTATACAGGGAGCAATCATGCAAGCGGAGAACCCACACAATAAGCTTTACGGCCGGACATTTAATCTTTTGGTTGAACCCTCATATTATCTGACGACTCCTTATGAACGTTTTGCCTTGAACGTCTCCATACCTCTTGAGCTTAAAAGTATTGACTACCGTAATAAGGGGACAGCCGCCATATATTCTACCGGAGTAAAATTTCTTACCTCCCCGGCAATCTTCATGAAATATACACTTTCTTCCAAGTCGGCATTCATATTCAACAGCTCTTACAGCCGGAAGATCGGAGATTTGCTCGATTTCATGACCGCTCCGGTAATGACCGATTATATGTCTGCCACGTATGGATCAGGCTTACTTTCAAAAGATAATTCATTTAGTGCCACTCTTCAGTATGATTTCAAGTTGCCGTTGAGTATGTGGTTTGTGAATACTCAAGTCAGCTATCGTAAAACCAATTCTAATCTCGAAGCTGACCAGAATGTAAGTGAGGGTCTGATAGTGACTGCAAAGGTGCTGAAACCCAATTCATCAGAGACAATATCCGCCCACGGAGCTATCACCAAAAACATAAGGTCTATAAAAACCAAGATTTCCTTTGGAGGTAGTTACAACCACTCGATAAACAGTGTGACACAAAATGATATGCCTGTTAAAGTAGCGGGAGATGTCACAACTCTTGGATTTACCCTCAGTAGCAAGCCTATCAACTGGCTTGAATTATATTATCAAGGTGAATTCTCCAACACTACAACCAATTATCTACAACGACGGAGGTCCTACAAAATATTTGACCACGACGCCAGTCTCTCCTTCTACCCTTCCGAAAACTGGCAAATAAGATTCTCAACAGCTATCACCGATCGGGAAATAGAACCAAAACACTATAAGATGTCGAATCTATTTGATATTTATGCTGTCTATAAGTATAAGAAATTTAGATTCAGTCTGCGTATGAGAAATATACTCAATTGCCGCAGCTATTCATATACGATTTTCAGCGGACTCGACAGATTCAGTTATGATTATGCCTTGCGTGGCCGACAACTCATAGCGAAAGTATCGTTCACTCTCTGACCGGATTTGACAGCGCTCCGAATCCCCCAAATCGGGATCCGGAGCGCTGTTGTCTGTTGAATATCATGGAATAATATGATAGGATATGGAAATATGCCTACATTTCTTTTGAGAGCGATTAAAGAATCGACTCAAGATTGCCATAAGGATCTATTAGAAATGTACGGCAACCGGATGAAACCTGATAATCGTCGAGCACATCTGAATTCAGATCGCTTCCGGAGAGCATTATTACATCATCACCGATTTTGTCGGCTTTCGCTATCTCGCGGGCCAGTGACTGATCGGAATCTATGTTGATGCTCACCACTTGCACATCTCGACCGTTAAATTTCTTTGTGGTGGCAAGTTCTCTATTGGCTATTCTTGAGCGGCCATCTGATGCCGACCAGAAATTCACCACATAATATTGACCTTTTAATGAATCAAGAACTTGATTGGTGTTGGAGAGAGAGAGTTTCGGTGCCTCCGCCCCTATTGCAAGCGTATGGCTACCATTGGGTAGTGAGGATGAGAGAAATGCGGCTATTGATACGGATAAGATTAATGACAAAAATAATTTTTTAGTTTTCACAATTACATGTTTTCGTTCTACAATCACCGTCTCCCTACATCCAGTCG
>CAMWZE010000224.1 GCA_947178685.1 uncultured Porphyromonadaceae bacterium | reverse complement strand
TATCCATAACTGTGGATTGTGGATGTTCTTTCAGGCCGGAAACAGTTGTATCGGGGTATTGGGGATCATTTTTCTGCATATGGTGTGGAAGGCCGGCTTATTCCGGCTCATATATAAAAAAAGAGAAAAAAAGTGAGATTGTTCATTTACAATTTAAAAAAGGAGGCCGCCACCTGTCAATCTCGACAGTTGACGGCCTCCGCCGTAGAGTAGAAAGGATATAAGCCGGGTTATGTACCGTCTCCGAAAATCAGGATACGGCGTCTGTCATTTATCTACGCTCCGCAGTTGCCTACGTGCTTAAGCAGCCTACCCCCCGGCAATGGACGAGCAGCCCTTGACTGCCGGTATATTTGGCCTTGCAACACATGGGATGTGCGGCCTCCTGTGTCGCCACAGGAGCCGGTGGGCTCTTACCCCACCTTTTCACCCTTACCTGAGTGGCCGGAGCCTCCTCTGGCGGTTGTTTTCTGTCACTTATCCCCGACGTCGCCGCCGGCTTCCCGTTAGGAAACATGCCGCTCTCTGTTGCCCGGACTTTCCTCCTGACTCAATAGAGTGTCAGGCGACAGACCACCCTTCTACCTATACATCAATATTTTTCTCTACCTATACATCAATATTTTTTCCGCCCTCGCTTCTCCTCTTGTCGCTGGCAAACCCTATGATGAGGTCGGCGATTCGGCTTTCCGAAAGGAGCGAGGAGTCGAGACACAAATGATAGTTGTCGGCCCGGCCCCAATTGCCTGCGGTATAGTAATTATAGTAGTTCTCTCGGTTGCGATCCTGCTTCTGAGCCTGCTCAGCCGCCTGCTCGCAACACATCGACTCACCTCTGCGCACAATCTTCTCCGCCCTCCATTGCAGAGGGGCATGAAGAAACACGCTCACCAGTCCCGGATGGTCGCGCATCACATAGTCGGCCGTGCGCCCGACTATGACGCATGAACCGCGTGAGCATATCTCGCGTATCACCTTGCTTTGCTCATGATATAGCCGCTCCCCACTGATGGAGGTGGTATGGAAGTTGTCGGCTATGCCATACATGCTCTGAAGGAGGGTCTGGAATGCTGAGGGACGTTTTTCGTCGGCTGCCGCAAAGAGATCCTGTGAAAACCCAAGACTTTTTGCCGCGTGGGAGAGCAACTCCTTGTCATAATACGGCACACCAAGACGTTCAGCCACCAGCCGTCCTATTTTACGGCCTCCACTGCCGAACTGACGCCCGATAACAATCACCGTCGACGGGGTTCCCGGCTTCTTCTCCTGTGTATCCTTTTCCATATGCGAATATATGCTCGTTATTATCCGGAATTTCCCTTACAATAGCCGTAAAATCGGTAAAAGTAAGTTTTTTTCCTCTGCAAAATTAATAAATCATGGGGATAAAGAAAAATTCAACGTGTCATTTTATCCGATTATGGAAAAAAAAGTTTACTTTTGCGTCTCGAAAACATCAGAACAATGAATCAGATATTGAAACAACTTGAAAACGATACAGACGGGATGCTTACCTATGAGTATATCGCCAACAATTTCGAAAACTGCGAGGAGCTTATGTCGGAGTTGGTGGATAATCTCATAAGAGTGGATCACTCCGGGCAGTTTCTTGCAAGCAGCGCCCGCTATCTCGCCGCTGTAGACCGTGACAAGTTTTCACCCTGGCTTCCATCTCTGATAGAAGCTGCCATAGCCAAAGACCGTGAGCGCCGCTACATCGGGTCGCTTCTCGAATCGATCTGGGGCTCAGACTACCGCGAGCGTGCAGAGGAACTTCGTGCCAGCGACGATAATTTCCGGAGAATTTATAAACGTATTTATCCCGGAGAGGCGGCCTCTTCTTTACAACATCAGATATGAAAAAACTCCTGGTTTCAGTGTGCCTCCTCCTTGCAGGGGCTGCAGGCCTTTATTCGCAAAGGGATGCTTTGAATCCTAATAACCCAACTCCTATGGAAGAGATACGACCAATCAATCCCGGCGATGCCGTTGTGGAACTAAAGACCACACTCGGTGATATCTATGTAGACCTATATAATGATACGCCCCTTCACCGTGCCAACTTTCTCAAGCTGGTGGGAGAGGGCTTCTACGATGGTGTCTTGTTTCATCGTGTAATCGACAATTTCATGGTGCAGACGGGCGACCCGAAGTCGAAAGAGGCTGCCAACGGTGAGGAACTCGGTGGCGGTGACCCCGGTTATACCATCGAAGCCGAGATAGAGTATCCTCATCACTATCATAAATATGGCGCATTGGCCGCGGCCCGCACGGGCGATGCGGTAAATCCCGAGAAACGGTCATCCGGATCGCAGTTCTATATTGTCACCGGCAACAAGTTTTCTGAACGCCAGTTAGAGGCCATGGATCAGAAGAAGATTGATCAGGAATTGCAGGCATACTTCCAAAACCTCGCCATGCAGTATCGTGATTCTATCCAAGGCATGCAGAAGGCCGGCGATCAGGAGGGGCTTGAGGCTCTTCGTCAGCAACTCATCAAGGAGACGGAGGAGAATGTGAAGCCCTCGGTAATCCCTGACAATATTAAATCGGATTATGTCACCATCGGCGGCACTCCTCATCTTGATGGAGGATACACCGTATTCGGTGAGGTGCTGAAAGGGATGGATGTGGTCGAGAAGATACAGAAGGCTGAGACCGACAACTCTGACCGTCCCAAGGAGGATATCCGCATCATCTCCGCTAAGGTGATCGATGCCGGAAAGTGATCGATAAATAAACTTTTTACATCAAGGCATCCCTACGCCAAATGGCTGAATGATGCCGTATATAACCGGGAAGCCCTCACCGAGCGGGCCGCTCCCGAATTTGCATAATACTAAATAACTGACAAATGAACGAGCTTGACAAGGTATCGCCCGAAAACGGCGATCTCAATCGCGATGAAGTTGTGGCTGTGGCTGCAACCGAGACAACAGACGGGGCTACCCCGGAGGCAATGGCCATTGATGAGACTGAGGTGGCAGTAATGCCGGAAAATGCCGAGGAATCCGTCGCTAAGAATTTCCACGCTATGACCAGGGAGGAGATGATCGACGCCCTCAAGGAAATCCTTTCCTCCGGAAATATGGAGGCCCATAAGGAGGTCGCCGCTATAAAGCAAGCTTACTATTCTCTCGTCAACAGGGAGGCTACCGCGCGTCTCGAAGCTTATATAGAAGCCGGCAATACTCCCGACACTTTCTCTTCCGAGCCTGATCCATTTGAACCTGTCATCAAGGAGCTCCTTGCTGAGTTCCGCGACAAACGTGCTGCTTATCTTGAGGAGAAGGAGGAGGAGAAGCGTAGGAATCTTGAGGAGAAGAATAATATCATCGACCAGCTTAACGGCATTATCGAGGATATCGACAACATAAATCTACACTTCCCGAAATTCCAGGAACTCCAGGCTGCCTTCAAAACTATCGGCGATGTGCCGGCTACCGCTGAGACCGACCTCTGGAAGTCGTATAACGCTACCGTGGAACAGTTCTACGACCGTCTTAAGATGAACAAGGAACTGCGCGATCTTGACTTCAAGAAGAATCTTGAGCTCAAGCAGGCTCTCGTGGAGAAAGCTCGTCAGCTCAATGAGGTGACTGACGTGGTCGACGCTTTCAAGCGCCTTCAGGATCTTCACGACCAATGGAGAGAGATCGGCCCTGTGGCAAAGGAACTTCGCGATGAAATCTGGAATGAATTCAAAGAGGCCTCTACAATCATCAACAAACGCCATCAGGATTTCTTCCAGAACCGTAAGAATGAAGAGGCCGAGAATGAGACCACCAAGATTGTGCTGTGTGAGAAAGTTGAGAATATCGACTATGATTCTCTGAAGACATTTGCCGACTGGGATGCCAAGACCAAGGAGATAATTGATCTTCAGAAGAGATATAAGGAGATTGGGTTTGCTCCCCGTAAGAGCAATAGCCTTCTCTTCGCACGCTTCCGCAAAGCATGTGACGCTTTCTTCACTGCTAAAGCGGAGCATTTCAAGAAAACCAAGAATGAATTCAAAGAGAACCTTGCTAAGAAGGAGGCTCTCTGCGAAAAGGCTGAGGCTCTTCTGCCCCGTGCCGAGGAGAAGAAGGCTTTTGAGGAACTCCAGGCCCTGCAGGCTGAATGGCGCACAGTAGGCGTGGTTCCTCACAAGAAAGGTGATGAGGTGTGGAAGCGTTTCTGCGATGCCATCGATG
>CAMWZE010000223.1 GCA_947178685.1 uncultured Porphyromonadaceae bacterium | reverse complement strand
AATAAAGGCGGTTGATGACAAAGGCCGTAAACGTTATTATTTCCAGTTAATAAATAAAAGAGGCTACAAAACAACAATTGAGGGTCTCAGTGAGAAATTCAATCCTGAGTTTTGGAACTATGCCAAATTAATTTCTGGTGTTCTACGTTATGGTATGCCGATTGATCAGGTATTAAAATTGGTGGGTGGTCTTGAACTTGATTCCACAAATATTAATACGTGGAAAAATGGTGTTGAAAGAGCCCTGAAGAAATATCTGCCCAATGGCACAGAAGCAAAAGGTCAGAAATGTCCAAACTGTGGTGCGGAAACGTTGATATATCAAGAGGGATGTCTGATATGTACTACTTGTGGCAACTCTCGTTGTGGATGATATAATTCGAAATACGCTTTTTAATATATGTAAGTTTAATAATAACTAAATAAATTCGCATGAAAATCTCGTTTAATCTAAACTATCACACTCAGTGGGGAGAATCACTATATCTCTGTGGTGATCTTCTTCAAATTGGAGGTGGTGATCCGTGTGCAGCTGCAGAAATGAAGTTAGCTACACCTGATAACTGGGTGCTTGACCTCGAACTCGATGGTGAACCATCAGATTTTGACTATTATTTTATAGTCAAAGCACCTGGACGCGCTTGGCGCTTTGAATGGGGGAAGCCCCATCGTTTCGTCAGCGGAAAGGGATTAGTAGATGTCAAGATTTTTGATTCCTGGCATGACCAGCCTGCAGATAAACCGTACTATTCTTCTGCTTTTGTTGATGGTATATTGAGAAGATCACATCGTGATAATAAATTGCCATCTTTGCCAGGCACTTTACAGTTTCGTGTCAGCGCTCCAATGGTTGAACCAGATGAGGTACTTGCCCTTGTGGGCGAAGGAGATGCATTAGGTAATTGGCTTCCGATGGAAGCTTTGGTGATGAATGATGCTAATTATCCAGAATGGACTATCAACCTTCCCCTGGCTAATTTGACTAAACCATTTCAATACAAATTTTTGATTCTCAAGAAAGCTTCAAAAAAAGTTGTTGCTTGGGAATCCATTGACAACAGAATATGTGGGTTAGTCAATGAAGCTTCCGATGTTCAGGTAGTTGTGGATGGTTTACGTTTTGCAAATCCTCGAAATGATTGGAAAGGTGCTGGAACTGCCATACCTGTTTTTTCAATAAGAACCGAAGAAGATTTTGGGGTCGGAGATTTTGTTGATATAAAGAAAATGGTAGATTGGTGCAAGGCCACCGGACAGAAGGTGCTTCAGATTCTTCCTATAAATGATACCACAAAGACGGGTACCTGGGTTGATTCCTATCCTTATAGTGCCAACTCCACTTTTGCTCTTCATCCAATGTATCTGCGTCCGGAAGCGATCGGAGTCATCAATGACAAGGATCGGATGGAGCATTACATGCATGCCGCTGAGGAGTTGAACCAACTCCCTCAGATAGATTACGAGGCTGTAAATAATCTTAAGGAGCAGTATTTCAGAGAAATTTTTGCTCAGAACTCAAGTGCAGATTTTTCAACAAAGGAATATAGCGAATTCTTTGAGAAAAATGCGGCTTGGCTAAAGCCTTATGCAGCGTGGCGAGTGCTCTGTGAGAAGTTTAACACTCCAGACAACAGTGAGTGGGGAGAATTTTCAAAATATGATCACCAGAAAGTTCAGGAATTCTGTAAGGATAATGTTGAGGCGGTCAATTATTATTATTTCTTACAGTATCATCTTGATAAACAGTTACGTGATGCCAGAGACTATGCTCATGAGAACGGTGTAATCCTAAAGGGTGATATCCCTATAGGTATAAATCGGTATAGTGTAGACGCATGGCAATATCCTCGTCTCTTTAATATGAACTGTCAAGCCGGTGCTCCACCTGATGATTTTTCCGTTCTTGGACAAAATTGGGGTTTCCCAACCTACAATTGGGAGGAGATGGCAAAAGACGGTTTCCTTTGGTGGAAGGATCGTTTTAAGAAAATGGCGGAATACTTCGATGCGTACCGTATTGACCATATTTTAGGTTTTTTCCGTATTTGGCAGATTCCTATCACTGCAGAGCACGGTCTTCTCGGTTATTTCAATCCGGCACTCCCCTTCTCTCCGGAAGAATTACGTCATAATTTCGATTTCTGGATTAATCCGGAAATCCAGACTAATCCACTTATTCTTGAATGGATGTTATCTGATTTCTTTGGAGAATATGTGGATGAAGTTAAGGAAAATTTCTTGGAATCTTTGCCGGAGGGAAGATATAGACTCAAGGGGTTTGTGGATACTCAATCTAAGGTTGTGGAGTATTTCTCACATCTTGAGAAAAATGAAAAGAATAATCGCATTAAGAATGCTCTTATGGGTCTTATTGACGATGTACTTTTCATAGAAGATCCCTATCAGAGAGGTCATTATCATCCACGCATCTCGGCACAATACACTTATCAGTATAGAGTGCTAACTGATTACGAGAAGTGGTGTTTTAATAGGTTGTATAATGACTTCTTTTACCATAGGAATAATGATTTCTGGTATGGGAAAGCTATGTGGAAACTTCCCCCATTACTTGATTCAACCGGTATGCTGACATGTGCTGAAGATCTTGGCATGATTCCGGCTTGTGTACCAGAAGTAATGCATCGTCTTGAGATTCTATCTTTAGAGATTCAGAGAATGCCAAAAGATCCCTCTCTCGAATTTGGAGATACGTGGCATTATCCGTACTTTTCAGTATGTACTACATCTACTCATGATATGGGTGGAATCCGTGCTTGGTGGGAATCTGATCGTGAAGTAACTCAAAGATTCTATAATAACGCCCTTCATGAAGGAGGTGCCGCTCCATATTTTGCAGAACCCTGGATATGTGAGAAAATTCTTGATCTGCAACTAAAAAGTCCATCGATGTTCTGTATCATACCTCTTGCCGATTGGTTGTCGGCTGATGGGAATATTCGTAGGAAAAATCCTGCGGAGGAACAGATTAATGAACCAGCCAACTCCAAACACTATTGGAGATACAGAATGCATCTTACTGTAGAAGAACTTTTGAATCAGAAGGAATTCAACATACGTTTGATGAACGCGATTAAATCATCGTCAAGATAAGCTATTATGCCAAGTCGAGTAGGAGGTAAATACTAATCATAGGTGCTTATCTCCTACTCTCCTGTCTACCGACTTCTCATACCACCGTACGTGTAGTTCGGCATACGGCGGTCTTAACACGGATTAAATTTCTCGTAGTATTCCGTAAGTGTGGGATAGTGCTTTCGTTTCAGGTTTACATTTGATATGGCGCGCGTGAGTATCGGACTGTGAGCAGTACGCCAGCAACCCTTTCGGATATCCGTATACTCTTTCGACCGCTCTCGCGCTTTTACAGGAAATGACGCAGTTATCAGCGTAGTGAACAAACGTTAGTCCACGCCTTTCAAGTTCGCGGTCAAGTTCCGTCAGCATTATGTTGCTCAGTATGAGGCTGAGCGGCCCGCACTGTGGAACGTCCTCTGTTGTTTCCTTATACTTGTGGCCGACCATAACCCCTTTTTTGATATACTTGTGTATCAGTGATATGACCGTGCCATCTTTGATGGTTTCACCAAGTAGCTGGATCAGTTTGCTAAGGCTCACCATGTCAAAGTACTTCTCAAGGTCAAGGTCTACGCAGTATGTATAGCCGTTGTTGACGATTTACTGCGTCTTTTGCAGTGCTTGATGCGCGCTCCGTTTCGGTCGGAAGTTGTAAACTTCGGCTCATACATCAGGCTCAGCACCTGGGTTATGTATTGCTGGATGAAGCGGTCTACTATGGTTGGGATACCGAGTGCGTGCTCTTGTATCCATCTTTGGATATCTCTACCCTCCTTACGGGATTCGGACGGTACACCCAACAGACTTTCTGTTATTTCATCCTTATGCTCTCGCAGGTATGACAGTAGTTGGTCTACTCCTATTCTGTCGATTCCGCCGCTCACCTTGTTGGCCTTAACTTGTCTATACGATCTGTTAAGGTTGTCGGGAGTCAGGATGCACTCCACCATCCTATCTGACGATAGGATGCACTTCTACGTGTTCATCTCCAACTATCCCAATCAAGGTAGGTACTCCCTCATATCTTTCTCGTGGTGCGCTATTCTTCCGTGGGGATGTTTTCGGCTTTTCTCCTTTCATCGGGTAAAATAAAGTTCTGCTCGTGTGGT
>CAMWZE010000222.1 GCA_947178685.1 uncultured Porphyromonadaceae bacterium | reverse complement strand
TTGTGCTTGACTTAACCATACCGTTTCGTCCTCAACTCTTACTTGAAGAGCTAACGTTTCATCGGGCTGATATAATATAATCTCATTCTCTTGCGATGATGGAGGAAATGAGGTAGTAATATTCTCGTTCATGAATGCAAAATTAAAGAAATCCTATTATAATAACAAAAGACGGCTTACATTATCAGAGGCACGATGAAGATTTTTTCGTTGAAAGGCTGCATCATAGCCGGAGTTACATTGGAGATGTAACCTGCGAGAAGAGCCGACACTTCAGATGTAGCGTACCCTACGGAATAGTCGATGTATGTAGTCATAACGCCATGATGCAGCAAAGCTGAAATGAAGGCATTACGGGCATACTGTGGTGTTACACATTGAAGGCCGAGCGACTCGCATACGTCCTTAATATTCTTTGAAATCCTACGGTTGAAGTCGTGGACACGAATTGCCTTTTGTTCATCCGTAATAGCATTTAGAAAGATGTCAGGAAAAACAAGCTCACCGGGATTGTATGGCGAGGCATATTCATCAAGCAGCTGGCGCAATTGAGGAATAATAGGTACGGGTGTTTCATCAAGCTACTTGCCGATAGGTTTATTCGCTCTGTCAATCTTGGAGCGTATAAAAACAAACTGCGGATTAAAAGGCAAGAGTTCTATCACCCCTGATATGGCAGTTGCATTTGAGATGGTAACCAAGACACCTGCACACATGTGGCTTCGCCATCAAAAGAGCTATGATGAGTTCATAGCCCGTAAAAAGTAACTTGACATAAAACTAAATACAGGCATTGAAACTCGGAGTTTCAATGCCTGTATTTAGTTTTGCAAAGTTATCAATTATCTCGTAATCGAAAGCTGCAATCGGAGGCAGCCGGAAGTTGCAGCCGGAAGTTGCGACCGGAAGCTGCCACCGGGAGGCAGTACGACAGCAGTTTTAACTGACTTACTTGCTCATCATAGATTATTTCACTGTGATTGTGGAGCCGGCGGAATGGGCCGACTGGAGGGGTGAGTATTGGCTCTGTGCCGAAGCGATGCCAAGCGCATACTCGCCGTCGCGGTCAACATAGCAGTCGTAGCTTATCACATTGACACCCTTCGGGAGATAGCCGATGAAGAAGCTTGTCTTCGTGTCACGCACCTCACGGTAAACACCCAGTCCGTCGTTGACACTGTAGCCGGATAACTGGTCAGCCGGTTCAAGACACGCGGCTCGCTCGTCAATCACCGCCACATAGTCCATATCCTTATTGCAGGTAAGCGTGAGTGTCACGCGCACTTTATCGCCCGGTTTCAGATTACCCTTCACCTTCTCTACCTTGGTTCCACCATCGGAATCGGTCACAAGCAGAAGCTGCTTCTCTATCTTCAGATTCTCGCAACTCTCAGCCTTCACATCGCTGATGGGAGCAACATACTGGCTTATCACACCTCCCCAAGCCGGACCGTTGCCTGTGCGGGCAACAGAAAGGCGTTTACCGGAGGCCTCTTCCGGTGTGAGCTGAACAGTGATGATGCCGGTGAGCATCTCGGCTCCGGAGATATCCACAGGTTTACCGTCAAGAAGAATCTGCGGTAGATCCTGGGAATTGGTCCAGTCAGTGCCGGAATTGAGAATAGCGGAAATCACACCGGCAGAAGCGGTAGAGGCACCCCAATCTTCTGTCTCCTTCTGGAGCACGAGCCATTGACGCAGACCGTCGACAGCCTCTGTGCCGGGTTCAATCTCAGCGAACGCCTGAAGTACGCGGGCAGTAGTGGTGAGTTTCGGCATACTGTTCCAACCACCTCCAAGATTATCATACCACCACCCTTTCGACTCACTCTTGCTTGCCAACTGACGCAGAGATTCGAGAATCAGACGTGCAGTCTTCTCATAGCCGGGAGTTCGGTTGAGAAGTAGAGCCGCAGTTGCCTTATCATAAACAGAGAGATCCTTCCATTCAGAATCCACAGCCTTGACAGCAGCATTTTTCAGAGTCTTGAAACCGCCTTTGCCATCGCCCTGATCAAGCAAAGAACGAACGTAGAGATAACGAAGCATCTCGACAGTGGAGAATTTTTTGTCACTCTTCACATAGTTGTCATAAAGCTCCTTGTCGCAATAAGCCACCCCCTTTTTCACCATCGCTTCAGTACCTTCACCCTCTCCATAAGCTTTCAGAGCTGCAATATCGGAAAGCACCACAGAAGTGATAAATTCAGATGAGCGCATACCGTCACACCAACTCCATCCTCCATCAGGATTCTGAAGTGATGCCAACTGATCGACAAGCGACTTCACGGCATCCTCAAGCTTACGGGAATCGAGAAGCGAAGAGAGATTCTGCATACGCATTGTCTCTGCCTGAGCATTGTTAACCCATGGTGTGTTGACAAGAGCCACAGTCTTCAGCAGCGAATCTTTCTGCAGGTTGGAAGTGAGAGTCTCTTTTCCGGCACCATCTTTCTCTGCCATCACTTTCTCAAGCCCGGTCTTCACATTCGGGAAGCGAGTCATGATCCCCTTGGCCATGCCATCGGCATAAAGAGCACGGCTTAGAGAGAGCACACTCTTCGAGTCGGGCTTTGACAATTCAGGAAGAGCCAGCACACATTCCCACACCGGATTGGTGCAATATTTAAGTGTAAGCGACGCATCCTTTCGGAATTTCGGAAGCTTCACTGAGAAGTCTTTCATATTCTCACCCAGATAGAACTGAGTGGATTCCACAACGGGGGTTGATGATGGGAGCACAGGGACAAGCGTCTGTTCGCCATCGGCAAAATCACCGGCGTATGCGTAAGCTCTCACTCCGATAGCCGTGATATCGGAAGGGATATTGAACTCAATATCGAAACTACGGTTGGCACCCGGGGCAGTGGCTTCGGCACCAAGATGTTTAGATGTCACTGTCTCACCGGTGAGAGGATTGAAGATTATGATCTCACCGTGGAGGGGCTGAACATCGGGTGAATTATTGAAGAGGATAGCCGACACGTATGCCTTGTCGCCGGTGCGCAGATAACGCGGAGCATTAGCCTGAACCATCACCGGTTTTGAAGCCACAGCCTCAAGCACGGTTCCGGCCGAGAGGAGATCGTCGTTATAACCGGTGATCTGGAATTTCCAAGTAGTATTGAAATTGGGAGTAACAAACTCCACGTTCACATTACCCTGACTGTCGCTGAGCAGAGATGGCATGAAGAAAGCCAACGGCATCTCCACAGGGCGAGGCTCGTCATTCTTTACCGCCGGAGCTGAGCCGTTGCCTGCATCACCGGCCACTTGTTCCTCCGCAGTCTCAGGTTCCGGATCCATAACACTTCCGGCCGTCGCCTCCTTCTTCATCATGGCAGCCTTAGGAGCGGCCGACATAAACACAGCGCTCTCCTCCAATGCGACTCCGTCTGCCATGTCGGCGGTCGCTGCCATTTTCATCTCATTTCTGACACCACGTAACATTACCCCATATCGGACGGCTCCGGCAAGCGCCATGCCATAAGTCTGCAACTCCGGCATATTCGTGTCAGGCATCCTGAAAGCGGGCAATGTAGAGAAGGTCGCGGAGACCATACCGCGTCTCGCAGAGGGTTTGATGAGGCGACTACTGTTATACCAGCCGGAAGAGCCGAGTGAGAAATTCCAATTGAAGGGTTGAATCTTATCGAGAGCCTTATTGCTCATGACAGCCATAGCAGGTATGCCGGGCTGTATCTGATCGGCCACCTTGAATGAGAATGTCCATTTCTCACGATCTCCGGCAGATATCTTGTCGCGGAAAGAGATGGTGGTCACCTCCATTTTTCGGGTAGCTTTCTCAGGCGTAAGAGTTACAGTCGCAATCTTTCCATTATGATCATGCAGGCCGGAGAATGATACCCAGCGACGACCCATACCCTGCGGAGCGGCAACATCGACACTGATATTATCGCCATCAGCAGGAAGCCATTTCCTCTCTATGATGCGGTCTTCATCAGAAATCTGACACAATATCCAGCTACCCTTGTAGGAGCTGCCGACCTTGACGGAAACGTTCGCAGCTCCATCGGGCACAGTTATCTGAGTCTGCGGCACCCACAACGGAGTCTCCAGGGGCGGACGTTTGTCACTCTCGCGCCATATAATGATATCAGACTCAGTGGCGGTGGTGTCGGAGGGAAGACGGAACTTAAATCTGTAGCTACCGGATGGCAACGATGTGGAGGCTATTTCAAGACA
>CAMWZE010000221.1 GCA_947178685.1 uncultured Porphyromonadaceae bacterium | reverse complement strand
CGAAGGACTTAAAATCCTTTGGCCTTTACCGGCTGTGTGGGTTCGAGTCCCACTTCCTGTACGAATAGAGAGCTGATGATCATTGATCATCAGCTCTCTATTTCTTTACATAACTCCCGCGCTATATAGCGCTCGGGCCAATATTAAAAACTGAGCGAAACACCCAGAGAAGCAGTCCAGGAGCGAACGTCATAATCGGCAGTGAAAGTGCTCTCCGCTCCCGTCATCACATTCTTTGAGGTGTAAGAGGCATTGTCAACACCTAAGCCGGCAACATACATACCTGCCAAATTAATACCGAGACAAGGTATCGGACGGAAGGTAAGACCGATCGTGGGTTCCACTTTGGTCATACCCGGAGTTTCAGGATTGTAATAATTCTTGTCAACCGGTGAAAAGTCAACCATCAAACCCGCTCTCAAGTCAAGACGATCAGTAGTATGCCATTCCACTCCCCCTCTCACCAGCCAAGAATCATGATAATTCTTCTCAAGATGCTGGTCAAACTGAGATGCTCCGTCAAATTTGATATCAAGGCTCTTATAGGCACTCCAGAAAGTGAGTTGGGTCTCCACATCTACTATCACCTTAGGATTATGCCATGAGAAACCGAAACCCAATGTAGCAGGCAACGGCATCTCTGCAGAAAAATCAGTCTGAGCAATTCCATCAAGACGCGAAGAAAGGATCCCTTGAATAGTTGGGTCTGTCGTGCCATATACCACATCTGTTTTTCCGGCCTTAACCTTCATCATAGTCTTCGACTTGTAGTTGATGCCGAACGTGAGATTCTTCGAGATATCATACATTGCACCCAGATTAACTCCACAGGCTATTCCGGCATTCCCCTGCAGGTGTGCCGACACGGGAGTAATCTCCGGTGTCGGATAGCTACCTCCCATAGCTGAAAGCAAAGCATTAAGCTCTTGTCCGCTTACAAGACCCTTATTCAGATTCACAGAACCCCAAGTTACTGTAAGACCCGCACCGACAGAGAGTCCCGGCAATATCTTCCAAGCCAATGTGGGCTGGATTGTGAAAGCCTGCAGTTTCACCGATTGGTTGAGGGTTGCACCGGGCCAGTTATCGGTCCAGTTGATAGAGCTGCCATAAGGGGTATACACACTTATGCCGGCCTTCAGGCAATCTATGATATCAAATGATCCGAACACACTGAAAGGAGTAGACGCTTTACAGTCGGTTGTGTATTTTTTACCTCCCACAGTTGCGGTTGCTGTCGGCATAATTGCGTTGAATGATGCTGAAAGGTCAATATTGTTATCCATGAAGGCCATGCCTGCAGGATTAAAAAACTGACTCTCGGAACCAAGCTTCATAGCTATGCCGGTATGTCCCATACCGAGCTGACGGGTACTGAGAGAATTTACCTGATATCCCTCCGCTTTCACAACCGAAGGAATCAGGATGGCCGCTGCAATCAAGGCCACTGTCTTCTTTGATAACATTTTCATAAGTGTTGTCAGATATGTTTATATTTACGCGTCAGAAAGATTTAAAGAAGTTGCATAAACTTTATAACATCATTCTAACAGCCCTGCAAAGTTAACGCTAATATTCGATAAAACCTCAAAATATTTCCATTTTCTTCTTTTTAGTTGTCCTATTTTTCGGATTTTACTCTCCATTCCCCCCTTTTGTGAAGAATAAAACCGGATGCTAAGGAGAATAGCTCCTCAACATCCGGTAGTATATATTACCATTTATAAGATTGTATATGATATGATAACCGGCTAATCGTTACCATACAAATACCATATCTTTCCTTTAAAGAAAAAATTTATTTAAACTGCCGGTATAAATATCTCGCGATTTTTATCTAACTTTGAACCTGAGTATATGTCATTAAGTAGCGACATATACATTAGAGCAGCAGTTAAGACAATGCAGTCACCAACACAGTCACTTCTCGAACAACGCCGTCTTCTCCAGATTGAATATGATGAGGAAAAAGCGGCTTTCTCTAAAGCAACCGGAAGGATCGGTTTCACCCGTCTTGCCGAAAGAGGCAACGCATGGCTACGCATCCACATAGGCCGGACATATTACAATTCCCTCAACCAACGGGTGGTTGAGATTTTCCGTTCCGACTCTGCCGACTCCGATAATGAAGAAGACCATAACTTCGAATTCGGCAAGCCGGTGGCATTCTTTACCATCTCTCATGAGCTTGACGACAAACCTCAATTCCCATTTACCGGAACTGTCAGCTTTGTTGACGACAACCGAATGGTAGTGGCAATACCCGAATCGGCCGATACTACCCGACTCGCTTCCGCACCGATAGCCGGCATAATGCTCTCGTTTGATGAAACAACCTACCGCACCATGTTCGAGGCGATCGACTATACCATCAAAGCTAAAGGCAGACTCGCACAATTACGAGATCTATTCTACTCTCGCCGAAAAGCAGGAGAATTAGCATTTGCTCCTCTCCGATTCCCTTACCTCAACAAGACCCAAGAGGATGCGGTAAACAAAGTGCTATACGCCAAAGATGTAGCTATCGTACACGGTCCTCCCGGCACCGGCAAGACCACCACTCTCGTCGAAGCAATCAACGAAACACTGCGGCGCGAAAGTCAGGTGCTTGTTTGTGCCCAAAGCAATATGGCAGTCGATTGGATATGTGAGAAGTTGGTTGACAGAGGTATACATGTACTCCGCATAGGCAATCCATCTCGTGTCAACGACAAAATGCTCGGGTTCACTTACGAACGCCGGTTCGAGGCACATCCTGACTACCCTACTCTCTGGAGTATCCGTAAAGCTATCCGTGAACTCCAGGGCAACCGTAAGAACCGATCCGACCAATGGCACCAGAAGATGGACCGTCTGCGTAGCCGTGCCACTGAACTCGAAATACGCATCAACCACGATCTCTTCAATTCTGCTCATGTAATAGCCTCCACTCTCGTTGGCAGCGCAAGCCGGCTGTTGGAGGGAATGAAGTTCTCAACACTTTTTATCGATGAGGCGGCTCAGGCGCTCGAAGCCGCTTGCTGGATACCTATCAGGCGTGCCGGACGTGTGATATTTGCCGGTGACCATTGTCAACTTCCCCCTACCGTGAAGTCGTTTGAAGCCATGAAAGGTGGACTCGGAAAGTCGCTTATGGAACGCCTCGTGGAGAATCATCCTGAAGCCGTGACCCTCCTCACCACACAATATCGGATGAATGAGGAGATAATGCGCTTCTCGAGCGATTGGTTCTACTCCGGTGCCATGAAAGCCGCTCCTGAGGTGCGATATCGTGGCATACTCGATTACGACACTCCGATCGAATGGATCGACACTGCTTCCGCCTCTTTCAATGCCTCTCCAGCCAGAGAGAATGAGAACGACTCCAATATCCATTCCGATACAAAAGTCACATCAATTCCATCCATTTCCTCAGATGCAAATTCATCTTCCGAATTTCCTGAAATTATTGAGAGTGATTCAGCATTCCGCGAAAGCATTGCCGGTGAGAGCCACGGACGAATCAACCGCGATGAAGCTCTTTTCTCTCTTCTCACACTTCAGAACTATATCGAGAAGATAGGTAAAGAGCGTTTCCTGGAGGAGCGTATTGATGTTGGCTTGATCTCCCCTTACAGGGCTCAGGTGCACTACCTCCGCCATCTGATAAAGCGAACACCATTCTTCAAGCCTTTCTGTCATCTTATCTCCATAAATACTGTGGATGGTTTCCAAGGACAGGAAAGAGATGTGATTATAATCTCGCTTGTGCGAAGCAATGAAGCAGGCAACATCGGCTTTCTACGCGACCTGCGTCGCATGAACGTTGCCATGACCCGTGCCCGTATGAAGCTTATAATAATCGGTGACGTGTCCACACTTACCCGTCATCCGTTCTACCAACGTCTACATACCCACATCGCCTCCATCTCTGCCGACACCTGACCTCTCCCCACTCAATTTATGACACATACTTATCGATCAAGAATATAGTCTGAATCTTAAAAAGAGAACGCAACCGTGGCACCGTTGCGTTCTCTTTTTTAAATTTTTACTTTTTGCGAGCTTATAGATTTTTATAAGTATTACCCGATTACGGCTGCATCAATCGGCAAACTTCACGTCTACAATAGGATTTCTTTCAAAGATTTCTTCCATACTTTGACTTTCCGGATCTGCAAAAAACTCGTTATTCCATTTATAAAACTCTTTTACATCAAAAGGCCTATAAT
>CAMWZE010000220.1 GCA_947178685.1 uncultured Porphyromonadaceae bacterium | reverse complement strand
ATATGTGCCACCGATTTTGACCATGGGAAGTCAGTGGGGTGGAGCAAGGGTGAGATTGTGCCCCGCGTATTAGCCTCTTGCAGTATCCCGATTATCTTCCAGCCTGTGAAAATCAACGGTGTGAACTATGTGGACGGCGGTGTGTTGCGCAATCTTCCGGCTTGGGCCATTCGTCCTTATTGCACGACCCTATATGGAGTGGACTGTAGCCCGCTGAATAGAAAATTTGAATACAAGCCCTCTGTCATAGATATCGCTTACCGCTCATTCCATCTGATGACAAAAGCCAACACGCTCCAGGACATACGTCTCTGCGACCGTGTCATAACTATTTCCTCCCTCTCTCACATCCGGACTTTCGACCTCTCCGCGCTCCACCACGGTGTGAGCGTTGGATATGAAACGGCATGCCGTGTGCTTGAAAAAATTCTCGGTGAAAAACGCAGGGGAATCTGAATTATTTAAACATTGACAAAACCTATAATAATGACAAGACGTAAAGAAAAACTTATCATCTATCAACTCTTTCCAAGAATTTTCACAAACCTGAACCCGAACTGCGTGCCTTGGGGCACCCTCAAACAGAACGGTAGTGGAAAATTCAATGATTTCACTCCTCACATCCTGAAGTCGATTAAGGAGCTGGGTGTAAACTGTCTTTGGCTCACCGGCGTGATAGAACATGCCACGAAGACCGATTTCACCGAATATGGCATCGAGAAAGACAATCCTAACGTCGTGAAAGGGGAGGCGGGGTCTCCTTATGCAATTAAGGATTATTACGATGTCTGCCCGGCTCTGGCTGAATCGGTGCCTGACAGAATGAAAGAGTTTGAGAATCTTGTCCGCCGTATTCATAAGGAGAAGATGAAGGTGATAATAGATTTTGTCCCTAACCATACGGCACGTGTCTATCATTCAGATTCCGCTCCCAAAGGTATCGATGATTTCGGTGCCAATGACCGGATTGACATGGGATTTGCCCGAGACAATAATTACTACTACATAACCAACCAGCAGTTTTGTCCGACAATTAATCTTGCTGCGGAGGGTGACAAGCCTTATGTGGAATTTCCTGCTAAGGCTACGGGTAACGATTGCTTCAATGCTTTCTGCGGTGAATATGACTGGTATGAGACCGTAAAACTTAACTACGGCCATGACTACAACGATAATTCCGACCATTTCAATCCCGTGCCTGACACATGGCTCAAGATGCTCCATATCCTTCGTTTCTGGGCCTCCAAAGGGGTGGATGGCTTCCGTTGCGATATGGTCTTTATGGTGCCGCTCGCTTTCTGGCACTGGGCTATCCCTCAGGTGAAGTCCGTTTATCCTCACCTTATGTTCATCGGTGAGATTTATGATGTCGGTCTCTACAGACCATTCCTTGACTATGGTTGTTTCGACTATCTTTACGATAAAGTGAACCTTTACGACACACTTGTCGGGATTGAGACCCAGGGATGGTCGGCGGCTCAGTTGACGGGGTGCTGGCAGACGGTTGACGGCATTGGCGATTCTATGCTCAACTTCCTTGAGAACCATGACGAAGTGCGTTTCGGCTCAAAGGCCTATGCGGGCGATTCCCTGCGGGTGATTCCTTCCCTTGTCACATCTGCCATGATTTCGCGCGGACCGTTCCTTATTTATTATGGTCAGGAATTGGGCGAGCCCGGACGCGATTGTGAAGGATTCGCCGGAGATAACGACAGAACGACGATTTTCGACTATTGGTCGCTCTCTACTGTCAGACGATGGATGAACGGGGGTAAATGCAACGATGAGTTGATGACGCCTCATGAGAAATGGCTCCGGAATGTCTATAAGAAAGTTTTGACGCTTTGCAATGAAAGGGATGCCCTGCGTGAGGGTGGCTTCTTTGATCTCATGTATGCAAATCTGCGCCAGCCCGGTTTTGACCCCCATAGACAGTTTGCATTCTTGCGTTATCAGGGGGAAGATGTCCTTCTGATTATCGCCAACTTCTCCAGGGAAACGGCCCACGTCAGCGTAATGATTCCTCGGGCTGCTTTCGAGGCTGCCGGTATTCCGGAAGGAAACGTGACAAGCTGCGACCTCCTGTGGGGTAAACCCCACAAGCTCACCCTCGCCGCAGACAACACTGTCTCAGTATATCTCAGCGCTGCAGATGCTGTTGTGCTTCCGATTGGAAAGTGTGGTGATAACACCTCCTCTGAGGCTGAAAAGAAATAATTCTGCATTTGTTTGCGGTTATTCCAAAAAATAGTTCTAATTTTGTAGACCAATTTTTACCAATTCATATATGAGCAATTATCTTCCGCCCATCAAGGTATTCGCCGGCACCAAGAGCCATTACCTTGGAGAGTCCATCTGCAAAGACCTGGGCATAGAATTAGGCAAAATGAAAATTGAGACTTTTGCCGACGGTGAGTTCGAAGTTTGTTTCGAGGAATCAATCCGTGGAGCAGAAGTGTATCTTGTGCAGTCAACATTCCCCAACTCCGACAATCTAATGGAGCTCCTCCTGATGATTGATGCTGCCAAACGTGCCTCAGCAGCTACTATTGTAGCCGTTATCCCTTATTTCGGTTGGGCGCGCCAGGACCGCAAGGATAAGCCGAGAGTTTCGATTGCCGCCAAATTGGTAGCCGATCTTCTTAGTGTGGCTGGCATCGACCGCCTCATCACTATGGATCTCCATGCCGATCAGATTCAGGGTTTCTTCGACGTTCCTGTTGACCATCTCTACGCTTCTTCTATTTTCATCCCTTACATCGAGAGCCTGCATCTTGAGGAAATGGTCATTGCTTCGCCGGATGTCGGCGGAGCCAAGAGAGCTAACTCCTACGCCAAATATTTCGATGTCCCCCTCGTCCTCTGCCACAAGCAGCGTGCAAAGGCTAATGTCGTGGCTAACATGACTGTCATTGGAGATGTTAAAGATAAGAATGTCGTGCTGGTTGACGATATCAGCGACACTGCCGGCACAATCACAAAGGCTGCAGACCTTCTCCTTGAATTCGGTGCGAAATCTGTGCGCGCCCTTTGCAGCCATGCGGTTATGAGCGACCCGGCAACCGAGCGTGTTAAGAATTCCGGCCTGACTGAGATTATTTTCACTGATTCAATTCCTTACGGTAAGGAAAATCACAAGGCTGTTGTCCTTCCGGTGGCCAAACTGTTTGCCGACACTATCCGTCGCATCCACAACAATCAGTCAATCTCTTCTCAATACCTTTTCAAATAATATTTTAGATTCCAATATCATTAAAAAAGCGGACCGCATTTTCATGCCGTCCGCTTTTTTGATACTGGTATTATTGCATTGAGGGCGGTGTGTGGTCTCTGCGCCGCTTCATGGCTTCAAGAAAATAATAGTCGGCATAGACGATAGGCACGTCTATTTCGCTTCCGGCTGGAAGATGTCCCGTGGAGTGATCCAGAATAAATCCCTGTTTTTCTCCGAGTGGAATCATGTATTTTGCCGAAAGATTATCCAGAATAGTGTCAGCGTATGCGATATAGCGTTCCCTTCGCTCTTGGTCTGCATATCCCGAGAGTTCATACAGCGCGGAGGCTATGACGGCGGCCGCAGATGCATCGCGTGGCACCTCCGGATTATCCTTTTTGTCGCTCCCGGGTGCTTTCATATCCCAATAGGGAATTAGGTCTGACGGCATATTGTCAAGCATTATCCACCAATCCGCCACTTTAATAGCGTGTCTCAGGTAACGTTCGAATCCGGTGTACCGATAGCAGGTAGTATAACCGTAGATGGCCCATCCCTGCCCACGGCTCCAGAAGGAGTCATCCCCAAAACCTTGTGCCGTGACTTTCATCCTCACCTTGCCGTCTGTCGGATCATAATCCACAACATGATAGGATGACCCGTCTTCCCTGAAATGATTTTTCAATGTCTTGTCGGCATGTTCTATCGCTATCCGGCGGTAGAGGGGATTCCCGCTCCTTTCGCTCATCTTGAAAAGCATCTCCAGGTTCATTAGATTATCTATGATGACAGGATATTTCCATACCTCGCCATTGTGGTCCCATGACCGTATTGCCCCTACTTCGGGACGGAATCGTGTGGTCAGTGTTTCCGCAGAACGTGCCACCACGTCCAGTAAACTTTTCTCTCCGGTTAGCTCCCAACCTTTCCCGAAGCTGTCGTCCATCATGAAGCCCAGGTCGTGTGTCCCTTTATGT
Source organism: uncultured Porphyromonadaceae bacterium (assembly GCA_947178685.1). The sequence continues at coordinate 23 of CAMWZE010000220.1, read as the reverse complement.
AATTTTGCCTCCTCGATGGGCCA
>CAMWZE010000219.1 GCA_947178685.1 uncultured Porphyromonadaceae bacterium | reverse complement strand
ACTATCAGACGGTATATGCCGATGTGAAAGGATCGGTGGCCGCCCCTACAGCCGGACTGCACTTCACGCCTGAAGTGTTTCAAGACCTCGATGCACACAATATACCCGTGGGCAAACTTACGCTCCATGTGGGCGCCGGAACATTCCAGCCGGTGAAAGCCGACAATATCGGCGACCATCCGATGCACACGGAGACATTCTCTATATCCCGCTTCCTGCTTTCGCGTCTCATATCGCAGAAAGAGCGTAATTTACCCTTGGCTGCCGTAGGCACCACATCTGTGCGCACTCTTGAGTCGCTCCCTGTGTTAGGAGCCCTCCTAATGAAGGGGGACACCGGTCTGCATGTGGGCCAATGGACTGCCTATGCCCCGGAAATCAATGAGATTGATACCATGGCCGCTCTCAATGCTCTTCTTGACTATATGACGGAGCGCTCTCTCGACGATCTCACCGCCTCAACAGCCATTATGATTGCCCCGGGATTCAAATGGAGAATGGTTGATATCATGGTAACCAATTTCCATCAGCCGCAATCCACATTGCTGCTGCTCGTATCCTCTTTTATCGGCGACACCGACTACGACACACCACTCCCTCTCTGGCGTAAGATGTATGCCGAGGCAATGGATCATGATTACCGTTTCCTCTCCTACGGCGACGCCTGTCTTCTTTTCCGCAACAAGGCAAATTCCCTTTAATTCCTCTCTTTCACCATAACATCCCTCATAATGAGCATAATCAACCTCCCTGCATCCAAAAGTATAGGCGCACGTTTCCTCGTGGCCTCCTACTTCGCCGACACTCTCTCGGAGTGCCGGAGCTTCGACGACTGCGATGACCTGAAGGTGATCCAGAAAGCCCTCCTTGATCTCTACCGTTCATCAAAAGAGCCGACAGATACACCCCTCACTCTTGACATACACGCATCCGGCACAGCATTCCGGTTCATGGCCGCCACGGTGGCCTCAACACCCGGTGCCGATGTTGTGCTCACAGGCACCAAGCGCTTGTGCTCACGCCCGATGACTCCGTTGCTTGAGGTGCTCCGGCAGGCCGGTGCGTCGGTCGAGGCGCTCGGTGAAAATGGCTCCGGGCCTTATCACATCAAAGGTTCTCATCTCAAAGGTGGCGACTTTGAGATTCGCGGCGACGTAAGTTCTCAATTTATCTCCGCCCTCATGCTTGCCGCTCCCACTTGGAACGGAGGCATGCGGCTACGCTTCACTACCCCACTCGTGTCGCGACCTTATGCGGAGATGACCGCCAATGTGATGCGTGACTTCGGAATCGATGTTGAATTTTCGGAGGAGGGTGTATCGGTAAAAGAGGGGCGCTACATAGCCCCGGCCGACTATACAGTCGAGGCTGACTGGAGTGCCGCCGGCTTTATCTACGAGGCTGCCACATTCATGCTAAGACCCGTATACATCGCTGATCTTATATCTCCCGAGAAATCAATGCAAGGTGATAGTACCACTGCTGAAATATTCCGCTACTTAGGAATGGTATCCGAATTCCACAGCAAAGATGGCACCATCGAAACAAAGGATCATCAATTGATGATTCCTTACGGCTATCAGACGGATTGTTCCGGAGATTATGCTATTATACAGCGTTATTTCGAACTTCCTGACGAAGTAAAGTTCGACATGACCGACTGCCCTGACCTTGTTCCGGCCCTCGCTCTGAGCTGCGCATTCAACGGCATTCGCTTCCGCTTGACCGGTGTGCGTAATCTTCGTCTGAAAGAATCCGACCGTCTGGAAGCAATAAGGGCTGAGTTAGAGAAATTCGGTTACCATCTGAAGGTGGAGGAGGATGCCATTTCCTGGTGTGGCGGAGTCTGGGGCCGTATCGACGACCCCCTGATAGAAACCTACGATGACCATCGTATTGCCATGGCCTTCGCCATAGGCGCTCTTCGTAAAGGGGAAATGAGAATATCCAATCCTGATGTCGTGGATAAATCCTTCTCCGATTTCTGGAACCAGCTTCCAAAGCTTGGTCTCACCTGTCGTCGCGAAGGTGATGTGATGGTTGTAACTCATAACGAAAACAGTTGGCTATGAGAGGAGCGTTAGTAATATTCATCGCCATGGTGGCAATAGGGATCGTGCTCTACCTCATCGATCTCCTCTATTACCGCAAGAAAAAGGGTCTACCACCTGTAAATCTGACCCCGACCCCACCCTCTTCAACGCCTAACTCAGATGCATCCTCAACAGATTCCGAAGCATCCACTCCCGTTGAAGCCACCACGGAATCACCTGCAGGCTCCGATGAGCCGGAAGTGTGCTGTGGCATGCACATGGTATGTGAGAAAACCAATCTCTCACCACTCTCTGGAGAGATAATCTACTACGATGATGAGGAGCTCGACCGCTTCCGAGGACGTGATCCCAAGACATACACACCCGAAGAGACCGAAGAATTCCGTGATGTATTGATGACTCTCCTCCCCCAGGACGTAGCCGGATGGAGCCGGAGCATACAGCTTCGCGAAATCTCTCTCCCGCTCGAAGTGCGTGATGAACTTCTTCTCATCGTCTCCGAGCTCCGCCAGAGTCCCGTATAATTGAAAAACAGTTTCCACCCCGGACTTCAAACAACGTCAGGATGGCTAAAGCAATCCAATACCCCGTAGGAATACAGACCTTCTCCGAAATAATAGAGGAGAAATATCTTTACGTTGACAAGACCGCACTTATCTACCGACTTGTAAAAGGTGGTAAGTATCTATTCCTAAGTCGTCCGCGACGCTTTGGGAAGAGCCTCCTCATGTCGACACTCGAAGCCTATTTCAAAGGGCGTAAGGAGCTGTTTCGAGACCTTGCCATTGAGAAGCTTGAGGAGGACTGGACAGAATATCCCGTGTTCCGATTCGATCTCAGCGGCGAGAACTTCAATAGCGCTGATCGACTTATCGAACATATATCCTCATTTCTTGACAATATTGAATCTAACCATGGTCTTTCGTCAGAGGGTAGCATAGCACTCCGTTTCCGGAATCTTATCTATAAAGTATATGAGAAGTATGGGAAGAAAGTGGTAATTCTTATTGACGAGTATGACAACCCATTGCATGACTGCCTGCACGACGATCCGCTTCACACTGCAATAAAGGATGAACTGCGTGGATTCTACTCCGTACTTAAGATGAGCGATGAATACATAAGATTTGCCATGCTGACAGGAGTCACCAAATTCAGCAAGGTATCCATCTTCAGCGGTCTCAACAATCTCAAGGATATATCCATGTGGCCGGAATACAACGCACTCTGCGGTATCAGCGAAACGGAGTTCCGACAATATTTTGCCGATTCCATAAAAAACTTCGCCGCTAAGCACAAGGTCTCCGAGGAGAAGACATGGGCAGACTTCAAGACACTTTATGACGGTTACCGATTCGCCTCCGAGGGGGAGAATATCTACAACCCATTCAGTGTGCTGAGTGCCTTCGACAGCAACCGGACCGGTTTCTATTGGTATGCCAGCGGCTCCCCATCCTACCTGATAAGACTTATAAAGAGTCATCGTTTCCTCCTCTCCAACCTTGAAGGAGAGAGACGGAGTGAAGAGGAACTTAGCGATATCTCAGATATAAGCCATGATATAGTCCCACTACTTTACCAGTCGGGCTACCTGACTATCAAGGGCGTTGAGAATTACACCGACGAACCGGGAGAGGAGGAGTATATATTAGGATTTCCAAACCGGGAAGTCAACAGATGTTTCTGGCGCTCTCTATCAAACAACTTCTTCAGGGGTTATGGCGAACAATCCACATTCCATATGCATAGTTTCCTCGACGATATCAATCATGGTCGTGTGGAGGATTTCATGCTACGCCTGAAAAGTCTCTTCGCCGACACCAACTCCGAGCATGAACCTGACAAGGAGATACATTTCCAGAATATGATGGCGATCGCCTGCAAGATGATGGGACTCTCGGTACGCACCGAGATACACGCCCATCGCGGACGATGCGACATGCAGATTGAAACTCCGGCATCCGTATACATCTTCGAGTTCAAGATAAACGGCTCTGCCGAAGAAGCCCTCCGGCAAATCCGCGACCGAGACTATGCCGACCGTTTCGCAGCCGACCAACGGACAGTCTACCTCATCGGCGCCAACTTCTCCACCCAAACCCGCACCCTCACCGACTGGCTCGTAGACCAACTCTAATCAACAAATCATTCGTAAATTAATATCACACACCCATAC
>CAMWZE010000218.1 GCA_947178685.1 uncultured Porphyromonadaceae bacterium | reverse complement strand
AGATATCCCTCGGCACTCTCGACTTTGAAAAGGAAGTTTTTCTCAGAAAGGCGAGAGTTGTCGTCGGTGACGTAGAGATTCCAGCTGTCGCGGTAGACATACTTGCCGTCGGAAGTGAGCATATTCATACCGGTGGATTTATCTACTCCGGGAGCCTCTGCAAATGTGAAATCCTGATTATAGTCGGGGGCTTCGTTATCTGTGATAAGGATACATTCCCTATCGTCAAACCATCCGGAAGAGAGGGTACACCCTGACAGGATATGGCGGAACCGGAATGTTCCGCCATTTTCACAAGGGTTGGGCATTGACTTAAGGAAATTGTCCATGGCATTCTGAAGAGTATCAAGAGCCGGGTCAATCACGTTGTCGTCTGAAGTGCCAAGATGTGATTCGGCCTCCTCGATTGCAGCCGACAGAGCAGATACCGCCTCAACGGGGAATTTCTCCTGATTCTCCTCCAGAAGTGTGCGGGCCTTATGGATACGGTAACGCAAGGCTGCATCATCGCTTTCGGGCACATAGACCCTTACGTAGTCCACAAGGTATTGTGCCGGAAACTCAGTGTTGGCGAGAGAGCCTCCGTTGTCGCCGCCAAGCGCGAGATTGAGCCATACACCGAATTTGTTCTCAGGGTCACGATAAGGATTGTAGCCATCAACGTTATACCAGTTTTGGCCCGGATTGGGGTTGACCGTGCGATCGAGATCCACTTCATTCAGAAGTCTGTCGTCAAGATATATGCGGAGGCTGTTGTGATCCCATTCTGTTCGCCATATATGGAAATTATCACCGAAGTCACCTTCAAATTCATTCATTCTGGGAGCTTTGCTTGCCCAGGCAGCATTCCAACGGTTGTTGGTGCCCCACGCGAGATTTGCATGTATGGCATCTCCGTAATATTCCATAATGTCAAGCTCTCCGTTGTAAGGCCATTCATATTTGTCGCCGCAGCCCCAGATCGCGGGCCAGTAGCCTGTGCCTACCGGAATCTTGGCACGCACCTCATACACTCCGTAGTGATAGCGGTATGGATCTTTCAGAATGATGGATGCCGATGAGTATTCGCCATATTTGTTTTTCTTATTCCAATCGCTTGCATAGCGTTGATAATCGGGATTGATTGTTTTCTCCTTTCGAGCTTCGATCACGAGCATGCCATCGGAGATGGTGGCATTCTCGGTGGTGTAGACCTGATCTTCGTGGTTGCGTCGCATGCCGGTCTCGAAGTTCCAACGCTCCGGATCGGGCACTGTGCCGGTATTGAATTCCTCTGCAAACTCAAGACGGTAACCGGGATATTTGCCTGTGATATTCTCAGTGGTCTCCTGTGCGAGAAGGCCGCAGGGTAGGAGGGTAAGAAGAAGTGAGGTTAAGATAGCTTTCATGATTATGTAAGCATTAGATAATATTTGGACAGTATAAAGAAAGTCCCGGAGTTGCTTATAGCATAGCCTATGCAACCCCGGGAACAGTAAGATGTGATTAACGGATTACTTTCTGAGCTCCGTTGGAGGTGCGAACCACGAAGATACCTTTGCGGTTGCCGAGGTTCTCTACAGAATTAGCCACGCGCACGCCATTGAGATCGTAAACGCCGAGAGTCTTTGCTTCACCAGCCACTTCGATGCCTGCCACAGAGGAGGTAGCCTTGGAAGCCATATAGGTAGCATAGTCCTCGGGAGTCATGATGGCGATGTCGTCGATGTCCATCCAGTAGCCCTCGGAGTGGTTGCCATCCCACTTAGTGTTGTTGTGGGTGATGCGCAGACGGACGTTACCGCTGTCGGGAGCTTTGAACTCCTTCTCGTAAGGACACCAATAGTCGGCCTCTGCGAGATCATCATCTTTGTCGTCGATGATGTTGGAGGCGCCATATTCCTCTTTGTTCTCATCAAGGGGCATGAGCTCGATGCGGAAGTAGGGATCGTCCCAATCTACAGTCGTGCCTTTGGAGAGGGCGATGATAGCACCGAGAGTATAGGTTTCTCCGGGAGTGAGACCGGTAACAATCTGCTCAACACCACCATTTGTCCATCTATTGTTGTCGAAGCGATAGATGTGGAGACACTGCTTGTTGTTGCTACCTTCAAACACATACTCATCGTCAACCTCCGGCTCAACGAGCATGGCGAGCACACACCAATCGTCAAGACCGACGATGTTCCAATCGGGAAGAGCCTTGAGATTGTGTTTGGTGTCGTCCCAATCCCAAGGGGTGTTCTGTTCTACACCTTCGGTCTTCTCGAAGTCGACGTTGGCTACGAAGTTTGTCTGAGCGCAGAGAGGCATTGCGCAGGCAGCGATTGCTGCTGAGAGTAAGAATCTTTTCATGAATAAAAAGAGTTTGAGATTAAAAAAGTTTGAATAGTTGAATCGGCTCAGGGCCGATAGTATTGTTGAATATTTTTTACCGGTGGCAGACAAGCTGAATTTGCCTGCCACCGAATAACTGACTTATTGCTGAGCGGCAGTGCCGTTCACGATGTCCCAATACGGATTCTGGTAGATGGGTGAGGTCTCGATGCTTACACCGTCTTCAGAGGAGATGAGGAAATGGTCGACTGCGATAGGGGAGAGGTAGTGGGCTATATGCCAGGTCATACCGGAATTGTAATACTGGTTCTCATTGGTGATACGCCACATCGACAGATACTGGGCGCTTCCGTTGAGGCCGCCTTCAATATCGGATGGTGAGGAGACGTTATTGTCCGACTGCTTCGCCTGATCATATTTGAGACGGTTCTTCGGATATGAGTCTAACATCGGGCCGAAGATCTTGGCTCCATGAAGGAAGAACTTACCCCCTTTGAGCTGATCGAGTGAACGCCAACGGTAGAGGTCGTCGAGGCGGAAGCCTTCGCTGATCAATTCGCAACGACGTTCACGACGTATGTTGTAGAGCACCTTGGAATCGATTCTTTTGCCGGCAGAGTAGAGAGCGAGATCATGTGTGTAATACTCCTCTTTGTCAAGGTCGGTGGCGGCGATGGTCTTCTGAATGTCGGTGTCTACGCCGGCTCTTTCGCGGATAGCCTCCCAATATTTCCAGGCATCGGAATTGAGGCCGTCGCCATATCTTTCCCAAGCAGCCTCCATATAGATGAGGTAAGCCTCGGCTGCGCGGAACACTACAGAAGCCGTCTCATCAGTGCCTGTGGAGGTATATTTGGTCTCTTTTGTCATACATTTACCCTTCTTGTAGCCGGTAGAGGTAGTGTATTTGAAAGATCCGCCTCTCACGTCGGGCACATTGTATTGTGTGCCGAGTCCCATTCTTTCATCGCTATCGGAGTAGGGATACTCACCCGGCGATTTCATAAACAGACGCCATCTCCAGTCGCGGTTTTTCTTCGTATCGTTTACGAAGTCGTCGCCGGCATATCCGGAGGCGGGATCATAGATGGGAAGACCATTCTCCATAAGGAATGCATTGGCATATTCCTGAGTGTAGCCTCTCGATTGGCCGGCGCGCATATACTGGTTGAGTGAATGGGCACCTGCCTTAACGCGGTCGGCCGCACGATACATAAGCACCTCATCATAGCCTGTCACATCGACAGAGGCAAACATATCATAATAAGGATTCGAGCCTACATCACTGGTGACACCGATCTCCTTCTTATTATTCTTGGTCAGGTTGGGGTGGTTGTCGGCAACCTCCTTGGCAGCTGCCAATGCCTGATCAAGGAAGTAGGTGACTTCCGTATTGTTGTTGTAGCTGAAAGATTCATTATACTCTTTCTGCGCACCGGCCCAGCCGGCTGATGCATCGGGTACAAATGGGGTGCCTGCGAAATATTTCTCCCATGTGGCCTCATAGAGAGCAACTCTCGCTTTCAGGAGGAGTGCCACATCTCTCGTGATTCGTGCACGTCCACCGATTCCTGAGCCGTCGGTGAGCATATTGATGGCGGAGTCGAGGTCTGCGATAATAAAGCGGGCCACAACATTGCGAGGGCTACGCTTTGATGCCTCAATGAGAATCTCACGGTTGTCAGGCAGGGTGTTGGTGATGATGGGATAGTCTCCAATCTTACGCATACGGAAGAAATACTCCTGAGCGCGAAGGAAGTGGGCCTCTCCGAGATAATGAGCGGCTGCACTTTCGCTACCGGTGATCTCTTTCCCCTCCAATTTGGGAGTGACTGTGCGTATAAACCAGTTGAGATCGTTGATTCTGTCAAAATTCCACTGACCGCCGCTTTGACCCACCTTGTAGTCTTGTCCTTCATAATATATGC
>CAMWZE010000217.1 GCA_947178685.1 uncultured Porphyromonadaceae bacterium | reverse complement strand
AATCTTATCACATCATTTTATTTCTGAGTGATAAAGATTTTACCATATAGAAACTTTAAATCAATATCTCATATGCATAATATGTGTGGATCAATATCTTGACTAACTTTCCTCATGTTACAAATCTTATTAATCTCATGTCACAAAATTAGCATACGGGAGACTCAAAAATGTACAGTTGACTGCCAAATTTGTGTATATATGTGCAAAATATCGAATCAGGCCTCTTTTTTCAGGTTATTTTGCTCCTGCAGGCGGTAGGCTTTCGGAGTCATGCCATATGCTTTGTCGAATTCCTTATAGAAATAGGAACGGTTGTTGAATCCTGTGCGGAGCAGAACTTCCTGAATCGTAATAGAGGTAGTAGCCAAAAGATGGGCTGCATGTTTGATGCGATGCTGGCGAATGAAGTCTATAGGTGGTGGAAGTTGTAGGGTCTTCATCTTTCTATAGAGATTTCTCGTGCTCATGCCTAAGCTCTCTGCGAGGAGATCGGCCGTGAGATCTGAATTACCAATAGATTCCTCCATCACATCCTTTAACTTATTGATAAAGTCTTTGTCGGGCTGGCTTATAGTTTTACCATCCACATACTCGAATGCAGATGCTGAACTTTTATAATATTCTTTGAGTTCTCCACGACTTGACAGCAGCCTCTTGACAACCTCAAGGAGATAGCCTGTAGAGAATGGTTTCGCTACATAGGCGTCGGCTCCCGCTTTAAGCCCCGCTATCTTGTCTAAACTTGTGCTTTTTGCGGAAAGCATCACTATGGGGATATGGGCGGTGTGACGGTCCTCCTTCACTTTCTTTGTAAACCATATTCCACCCTCCCCGGCCATCATAATGTCGGTAATGATAATATCCGGATTCTTTTCCTTCACGATATTCAGACCCTCCTGAGCGTTAAGCGCCGTATAGACTTCAAACTGGGGAACCATTGCATCTGTAAGGAGATGTAATATCTCAGCATCGTCATCAATAATAAGAATTGAACGCTGCGTATTACCGTTGACCTGCGTATTACCGTTGACCTGCGTATTACCGTTGACCTGCATGTTTTCTTGAATGGATGATTCAGGAAGCTCCGGCATCTCCACCGACTGAGAATGAATAATAGGCATAGCCTCATCTATGACATCTTTTGAAAGTGTAGATGACAAAGGAAGCTCGGGTAATGTGACGATAAATTCCGCGAACTTTCCGATTTCGGTGTTGATCTCGATATCTCCTTCGAGATGCTCCACCATGGCATGACATGTGGCCATACCGAGACCGTTTCTGGATGAGAGGCCTTTGGTGGCATTCTCTTCCATGTTCTCAAACACAGTGTAGCGGTCGAAAATTCGTTTCTTGTCCTTGTCGCTGATACCCTTACCTGTATTATATACCTTCAGTTGCAGCTTATCGCCTGTTTGGTGTAAGGAGAGGCGTATTGTGCCATATGAGGGTGTGTATTTGAAAGCATTTGACAGGAGATTATAAAGTATCTTTGTGAAGCTTCTCACATCGGTTGGCCATATCACATCAGGGTCAATATCGCGTTCAAGGTGAACGGAATTCTGTTCCTCAAGACTGGTGAACAGCTGAAGAGTATCGGTGCAGAGCATGCTGACATTGACGTTTGTAATTACTCTTGGCATCACACCGCTCTCAATGCGTCCGAAATCTATTATCTCCTGAATCAGCGAATTGAGCCGTTCTGCATTATGGCGGATCAGATTGATGTATCGCTGGGTGTAGCTATCGATGCCCCGATGGGTCAGGATACGTTCACATGGACCATAGATTAGAGTCAATGGGGCACTGAACTCATGGGTTATGCCCGTGAAGAATCTAAGTTTGTTTTCATACATCTTCTCTTTCTGATCCTGTTTAAGTTCCTTTATTCTTCGTTTCTGCTCGCGTTTCTGTCGCCAAAGCGCATAGTAGATTGCTGCAGCCAGAGCCGCCAATGCAAAAATAAAATATATTGTCTTTGCCCACCATGAGAGATACCAAGGAGCAAGCACTTTGAAGTCAAGTGAATAAGTGGGACTGGTATAACCTGTGGCATTGTCGGTGTATCGTGCCATAAGTTTGTAGGATCCATAAGGGAGATGGCTGAAATTCACACGGCGGTTTTCGGCTACATTCCAATCCTTATCTTTTTCAAGTTTATAGTAGAACGTGTAATGCGAACCGTTGATATGATCGGGAGATGCGAGTTCAATGGAGAAGCTGTTTTCGTTGTGGGGAATCCTGACTCCTGACTCTGTACGATACGTATTCAGATTATTATATTTTCCTCCAATTATTATGCCTGTGAAATAAACCGGAGCATAATCTACAGTGGATGATAACGATTCGGATCCGAGCGACACCTTGACAATGCCGTCGACACCACCAAAATAGATGTCGTTGCCATTACGGCAGAAAGCTCCGTCGCTGAATTCATTAATCTCCACCCCTGAAGAATGGTTGTAGAGTTTTATATTGCCGGTGTCGGTGTCAAGACAAGCAAGACCATCGTTGGTCGACAACCATAGATCTTTGTCATCTGTCATTATCATGGCATGGATTGTGGTGCTTGAAAGGCCCGAAGAACGGTCGTATAGTTTCTCTTCGTTACCGATTTTGCGTATTACGCCAGCCCCTGTACCATACCATAAAGTGTCGCCCTGCACCTCTATAGCAAACATATCATTGACCATACGGGTTGAGTAGTCGTTATAGAGTGGGAGCATTGTCATCTCGTTGTTCCTGATTTCGACGGCACCGTATCCTCTGTTGACTCCATACATCACTCTATCTTTTCCGGGGTGAATTGCGAAGAAGAAATTTAATGCCCAGTTGCCGTTGTCGTTTGAAAATGATTTCACTCTCTTGACGACAGGGTTATCAGCCGGGCCTTCAATCTCTATCCGATAGATGCCTTGTCCGGAAGCGGCAACCCATAATATATTCTCGTTCTCCTCATATATGGAATGAATGTCGCGCGGTATAATTATCTCGGAGAAGGGTAGCACTTTGATTTTCTTGTCGGCATAGGAGTAGTAGTTCAAACCGGCAGCTGTACCTATCCATAAAATGGGTCGCCGGCTTGAGGAGAATGAATATACCTCCTTATGGAGAAGCGCGCTATTTGACGGATCAATTAATTCCGGGTTCATATGGCGAGCCTGAGGAGATTTGTTGATATTTCTCAATCTTAATATTCCGTCTCCTTTGGTACCAATCCATAAGGTGTCGTCGTTATCTACCCATAGAGCTCTGACGGGACGTCTGATAAGATGTTTGAGATCGGAATATTTGAGAGAGCGTATTGACACATCTGCATCAATATATTCATATACTCCTTGGCCGTCAGTGATTATCCACATTACCTCCTGATTGCAATCGGGTTCGATTCTTACGATACCGGAATTGATTCCTAATTCGGTTATTTCAGGTTCATCGCCATTGTTTTTGAAAAAGAGCTTCAAGACGTCGTTCCACTGGAATCCAACAAACAATTCATTGCTGTCTTTGTGGCGTGCGATGCTGAAGATGGTGCCACGCTTCTTACGTTCTTCTCTTAAATCGGCATATAATTTTTTATTCCCTGAGGTAGGATCGTAAAGCCATATCATACCCGATGGATCAGTGATCCATAGCTTACCATTATAGTCGGGAAAACATCTGTCTATTTTGAATTCTTGAAAGGGTAGTTGTTTTATAATGCTGATATTTCCCCCTTTCTTTTTGTTGAGGAGAAACGTTCGTATGCCATTTTCTTCATACACGCGCAGAGTGTCGCCACTCAATGTGATGGTGCGAAGACGCTCATTGGTAGTCATGCCCTCTAAAGGTTGAAACGTCTCACTTTCTCCCTCAATATAGTAATATAATTTATCGGAGTTGCCGAGGGCAATCAGCACATCTTTATTATCTGAAACGAAGGTCTTGTTCTCCCTGAAATCTTCGAAATTCTCAATGCGGTTATTCTCTTTCGAGAGGCGGTCAAGACCATAGTTTGTCTGAATCCACATAGCATCTCTGGTCTCATGAATAGAGTGAATGAGATTGCCTGAAAGATTTTTTTTGGCGAATTGAGTGTTAAAGTTGTGAACGAAATGTCCGTCATATATACCGAGACCGTCAACTGTGCCAAGCCAGAGAAAACCATTTTCAGCGGATAGAACCGACATAACCGAACTGCTCGGGAGCCCATCGGAATGAGTGAGCCTACGAATCATGTGAGCCTCGGTAATGTTGGTGTTATCGAGGAGAGCTA
>CAMWZE010000216.1 GCA_947178685.1 uncultured Porphyromonadaceae bacterium | reverse complement strand
CGTAGCGTTGCGGTCGAGCAGCAGCTTGGAGGCGGGAAGACCCACGATGTTGCTTATTGTGTTTAATTAGGCTGTGTTTACCTAGATCTACACGCCTGCCTTGTCGAGAAGCTTGATGATTCCTTTCGGAGTGCAGGGGAGGGTGCAGGGAAGCTTCTGCCAGAGAGCCGCCACGTTGGCGGGATGGAATCCGTCGACATCCTTCTCTTTGGCGATCGCCTCGATCACCTTGTCTTCGTCGATATGCTTCGGGAGGGGGAGCTGCACGAGCACACCGTCAACTGAATCGTCGGCGTTGAGGTCGGCTATCATCGAGAGGAGCTCCTCTTCTGAGATATCGGCCGGGCGGAGGATAGTGGTGCTCTTGAAGCCCACTTCCTCAGCGTCGCGACCTTTACCCTTTACATACGACTGGCTTGCAGGGTCCTCACCCACGAGGATAACCACGAGGTGAGGCGCACGCCCATATTTTTCTTTTACCTCCGCAACACGCTTTGCCACGTCTTGCTTCAGTTCTTTAGCTAATTGAGTTCCGCTTATTACCATTGTTGATTTACGGTTTTGTTTGATGGGTTAAAGAGATGCTTTGCCGATGTCGGTACGGTGGAATAGAGAGGGGCAGTCGATCTTTGCAATCTCCGCTTTGGCAGCTTCGTTTGCTTCCACAAGATTCTTACCTTTTCCCACCACCATCAGCACACGGCCACCGGCTGTGAGGATCTTGTGGCCGTCACGCTTAGTGCCCATGTGGTAAACTTCACCGTCAATATCAGAAAGGCCTTTGATTTCGGCCCCCTTCTCATATGAGCCGGGATAGCCTTCGGAAGCGAGCACGATGCCGAGGTAGGCGTCGTCGCTCCATTTTGTCTCACACTCCTTTCCTTCCACGGCAGCCTCGATGAGCTCGTAGAAGTCGCTTACAAGACGCGGGAGCACCACCTCAGTCTCCGGATCGCCGAAACGGGCGTTAAACTCAATCACTTTCGGACCATCTTTGGTAAGGATGAGGCCACCGTAGAGAACACCCTTGAAGGGGACACCCTCTTCGACGAGACCATCGGCTGTGCGCTGAATGATTTCACGCAGAGCGATGTCACGAATCTCCTCGGTCACGAAAGGCACGGGGGAGTAGGCACCCATTCCACCGGTGTTGGGACCTTTGTCGCCGTCATAGGCACGTTTGTGGTCTTGTGCCATAGCGAGTGGGTATACCTTATTGCCCGACACCACACACATGAAGGAGAACTCGGGTCCGTCGAGGAAATCCTCAACCACCACGCGCCCCTTGCCGAAGCTGCTGTCGAGAAGCATGTCGCGGAGAGCGGCCTCAGCCTCTTCGTAGCTGAGAGCCACCACCACGCCTTTGCCGGCGGCGAGACCGTCGTATTTGATTACGGCGGGGAGGGGACGGTTCTTGACGTAATCCCAGGCTTCGTCGAAATTGTCGAAAGCCTCGTAAGCTGCAGTAGGCACACCATATTTCTTCATGATCTGCTTTGCAAACTCCTTGCTGCTCTCGATGCGGGCGGCAGCCTTAGTGGGACCGAACGCCTTAAGGCCCTCAGCCTCGAGCGCATCTACCACACCTTTCGCGAGAGCCGCCTCGGGACCTACGACAGTCATGTCGATATTGTTATCCTTGGCAAACTTCACGATGCCATCCACGTCTTCCACACCGATGGCCACACATTCGGCATCATCGGCGATTCCGGCGTTGCCGGGGGCACAATATATTTTCTCAACCTGAGGAGAGCGGGCCAGTGCCTTGACAATCGCATGGCACCTGCCACCGCTACCCACTACAAGTACTTTCTTATCTTTTTTCATCTGAACAACATCAATGTTTGAAGTGACGCATTCCGGTGAAGAGCATTGTGATGCCTTTCTCGTTGGCTACACGGATGGAATCCTCGTCGCGGATGCTTCCGCCCGGCTGCACGATTGCGGTGACGCCATATTTGGAAGCGAGCTCCACAGTGTCGCCGAAGGGAAGGAAGCCATCGGAAGCGAGCACAAGACCCTCTGTAATGCCTGCGGCCTTAGCCTCCTCAAGAGCGATCTCGGCAGAGCCGACACGGTTCATCTGTCCGGCACCGACACCGGCAGTTGCGCCATCTTTCACCACTACAATAGCGTTGCTCTTGACGTGCTTTACAATCTTCCATCCGAAGTCCATCTCCTCGAGTTCCTTCTCGGTGGGTTTACGCTCGGTTACGCACATGTCGGCAGTGATATCCTTGCACTCTACATCGTAGTCCTGAACAAGAAGGCCACCGTTGACACCAACATACTGCTTCTGGGGTTCCTTCACATTGTCCATCTTCACTTCGAGAAGACGGAGATTCTTCTTTGAAGCGAGCACTTCGAGAGCTTCAGGCTCGAATGCGGGAGCCATGACAATCTCAAGGAAGATCGGTTTCATAAGACGAGCCACCTCAGCTGTGAGGGGGCGGTTCATAGCCACGATGCCTCCGTAGATGCTAACTTTGTCGGCCTCGTAAGCACGAGTCCACGCTTCGAGAAGATCCTTACCTACGCCTGCACCGCATGGATTCATATGCTTGAGGGCGCAGCAGAAAGGCTCGGAGAATTCACGCACAATCTGAAGAGCGGCGTTGGCATCCTGGATATTGTTGTAGCTGAGCTCCTTGCCACCGAGCTGACGGGAGTAGGCCACAGAGTAAGACACCTCTTTCGGTGAGCGATAGAATGTAGCGGCCTGATGGGGATTCTCACCGTAGCGGAGAGTCTGAACAGCATCGAACGCGAGGAAAAGTTTCTCGTCGAGACCGGCCTGACGGCGCATATAGGTAGCTATGCAGCTGTCGTAAAGAGCAGTGTGGGTGTAGGCCTTCGCAGAGAGCTGAAGACGTGTCTCGGGGAGGGTGTTGCCGTTGGCGGTGATCTCCTCGATAACTTTTGCATAATCAGCAGGATCGCACACCACAGTTACATCTCTGAAGTTCTTGGCTGCACTGCGTAGCATGGAGGGACCGCCTATGTCGATGTTCTCCACTGCATCTTCCATTGTCACATCCTTCTTGGCGATGGTAGCCTCGAAAGGATAGAGGTTTACGCAAACCATCTCGATGGTCTGGATGCCGTTTTCAGCAAGCTGAGCCATGTGGTCTTCCTTGTCGCGACGACCGAGGAGACCGCCGTGTACTTTGGGATGAAGTGTCTTCACACGTCCCTCGCAGATTTCGGGGAAGCCTGTGATATCCTGAATGTCGAGAACCTCAAGGCCTGCGCCACGGAGCACTTTCAGAGTGCCGCCGGTGGCGATAAGTTCCCAGCCGAGGTTCTTGAGGGCAGTGGCGAATTCCACAATACCCGTTTTATCGCTTACGCTTATAAGAGCTCTCATATTGTTGGTTGTTAATATATGGATTTGGGAGAGAGGATATTCACCCGGAGGGGAATTAGAGGATTGTTACGCCTTCCCCCTCTATTACCTTGCCTATCACAGAGGCTTTCTCTCCGGCCTTGGTGAGGATCTCGATTGCTTTGGGGGCATCCTCCTCATTCACTGCAAGTACCATGCCAATTCCCATGTTGAAGATGTTGAACATCTCGCGGTGAGGAATCTTGCCATATTTCTCGAGGAGACGGAACACCGGAAGAATCTCCCAGCTACCCTCCTTCACTTCGATGCCCTGACCCTTCGAAAGGATACGGGGTATGTTTTCGTCGAAGCCGCCACCGGTGATGTGAGCTATGCCATGAACGTCGATCTCCTTGAGCACCTCATGCACCTGCTTCACATAGATGCGGGTGGGGGTGAGGAGCATCTCTCCGAGAGTCCGGTCGCCTGTCTCATCATACTTCTTGTTAAGGTCGAGGTTATTGTCGGCCACTACCTTACGCACGAGACTGAAACCGTTGGAGTGTACACCGGAAGAGGCGATGCCCACGAGCACGTCGCCCGGTTTAACCTTCGAGCAGTCGATGAGTTTATCCTTCTCCACAGCTCCTACGGTGAATCCGGCGATGTCGTAGTCGTCTTCAGCATACATGCCCGGCATCTCGGCGGTCTCACCGCCTACGAGTGCGCATCCGGCCTGACGGCAACCTTCAGCCACACCGGCCACGATAGCCTCGACCACTGCGGGATGATTTTTGCCGACAGCCACGTAGTCGAGGAAGAGGAGGGGCTCGGCGCCCTGTGCGAGCACATCGTTGACGCACATAGCCACGGCGTCGATGCCGATGGTGTCATGTTTGTCGAGAGCAAACGCGAGTTTGAGCTTTGTGCCTACAC
>CAMWZE010000215.1 GCA_947178685.1 uncultured Porphyromonadaceae bacterium | reverse complement strand
GACATCATTCCACCCATTGATTGCCCTGTAGTATAGAGGCGGTTTGTGTCGACCTGCTCTCGTCCGGCAATATCACGGAGAAGTTCGATTGTCTCGTCAACTTCGGGCATGGTCTGCCACTTATTGTCAACGGTAATATATGAATACTGCGGGACAAGTACGTAAGCCGGGTGTTTAGCCTGAAACTCAGGGGCTGCCCACACCAGACCGCCATAACCCTGTATCAACGGAGTGAGAGGGTCGGGACCCGGAGTGCTCGCGTCAGCCATAAACAAGACAAGAGGATATTTCTTTCCCACCTCAATATTTTTCGGCGTAAAAAGATTGTACTGAAGCGAGTCACCTTTTTCATTAACAAAAACATATTGCTTAAAGGAGGGAACAGTCTCATCAATAAGAGCCTGTAACTCCGGTGATGGAGTGGGTCTATGTCCGCCTCCCATTCCGGGACCTCCCAATTGGGGCCCTCCTGTGGGTGCTTGCTGAGTTTTCTCCTCTGACTGCGTTGTTTTCTCGCTTTTTGTGGAACATCCTGTTGCTAAGAGCATTGATAAGATTCCACTGAGTAATAAAATTCTTTTCATATTATGTGATTTACCGGTTAAGTAGGTACCAGTCTCGGAACATGAAAAAATCACTTAGCGTACAGGTATATGTTAACAACGGTTTCTCTAACATAATTGTTTAAATATATTAGAATGTAAATTTAGAAATAGACAGACCAAGCATTGAAGCCTGATCTGTCTATTGTGGATTGTCAAATACCGGGATGTCGAGCCGGATAACGCGGCGTACTTGCCGACATAGGATAACGGGGCTACGTTCAGCAACCATTGAGGGTTTATGTCCCAGCGAAGTGTCTGTTGAGTGGACATTTACTGTATTGACTGTCGTTTCAGCCTTGACCTCTGACGTAGGCTGTTTGGATTGCTCCTGCTTAACCTCCGTGCCGTCATTCTCATCATGTTTAAGAGCAAGTTCAGCCGTAATCTTGCCAGGACGTTGAGGAAGTCGGTGTTTAGTCCGTTCCAGTAGTCGGATTGCAGTCGAAGGGTGTCAGTGAACTACGGCTCACCCTCACCCTTTGACGGCATATCGACGACAACACGAGCCGCCACTCCTCTCGGAGTTTATGACCGTGAAATCAAATGCTCTCCGACACCATAAATGCCAATAAATTTTTGTAACTTTGCATTTGTAATACCACTGAAATTATGGCAATTGATTTAAGCTACATACAAAATCTGGCTCTAAACCACGAGGGTGTTGACGTTGAGTTTAAGGAATCCACAGGTCAACTTGATCGTGGAATGGAAACATTATGCGGTATGCTTAATGGCACTGGTGGTATTGTAGTGTTCGGCATTAAGAATTCCGGCAAGATTGTAGGGCAGGAAATCGGCGATAAGACAACACGCATGATTGGGGAGGCATTATGCCGCTTCGAGCCGTCCGTTGACATACAGCCCAAATACATCAAATTGGATGTTGATGATAATGATAAGTATCTGATAGCATTTGAGGCGGAGGGAGGGAACCCGGACAGACCCTATTCATACGATGGCAGACCATATCAGAGACACGATAGTGTGACGTCTGTCATGCCACATGATAAATATTCGCGTATGATCATGCACCGTGGCGGACTCAAATACAAATGGGATACATTGCCAAACGAAAATCTGAAATTTGAGGATCTTGACGAAAGCCGCATACATTGGGCAATTCGGCAGGCTCTTGAATTAGGCCGCTTGAAAGACGGTGCCTACACTCGTGATCCGATTGCAATTCTTGAAAAATTCAAGGTGCTTAAGAATGGCGTGTATAGCAATGCCGCAGCTGTGCTTTTCGGCGAAAACTTCTTTGATTATCACAACTGTATCATCCGGCTTGCCCGTTTTCGTGGAAAAGACAAACGTGAATTTATTGACAACCAGCAGATCGAGGATAATATCTTCGATTTGCTCAATGAAGTAACCCCTTTCTTTCTGAAGCATCTTTCAGTTAGTAGCCGAATGGAGGGTATGTATCGTAAGGATGAATTAGAAGTGCCAGTTACCGCACTGCGTGAATGCTGTGCCAACGCACTTGCACACATGGACTGGAGAAGGACCGCTTCTGTCGGAGTTGCCATTTACGATAACCGTATAGAGATTGAAAACGCAGGGATGCTCCCGGAGGACATACCGGCAGACCAACTAACATACGGTTCCCATATTCTCAACTCCCATACATCCGAGCCTCCAAACGAGACAATAGCTCGTGTGATGTATTACAGTGGCGTGATTGAGCATTGGGGTAGAGGTCTGTCGCTGATATTTGAAGGGTGCGAACGCGCTGGACTTCCACATCCGGTAGTGACTGATGAACGAGGGGTTGTAAGAGTGACTTTTACGCGTCCAAATTTATCGGGTCACAAGAATGACCCGATAAATGACCCGATAAATGACCCGATAAATTTACTTTCGGAAGTTGAGAAGAATGTACTTCAGATTGTCAGGAAGCATCCGGGTATAAGTCGAATAAACATTATTCCTATCACCGGTAAAAGTGAGGCAACCGTTAAAAGAGCCTTGAAAGCTTTGGGCGACATGGGCTTCGTAGAATATCGCGGATCCAATAAGACCGGAGGTTATTTCAGCCTTTGAAGCCTTTGATTGCCGATTGGAAATTTTTAACGCTGGAAATAGCCGAAAATCAGAATATTATTGCTAACTTTGCATTGTAGATGTACGAAGAACATTGAAAAGTCCGGGTGTACAATTCGTAAACAAACCTTAGTCAGCATTTTTCAGGACGTGTCACCATCGGAGTATCAGAATTAAGAAGGGCAATAACATTTTTATACCTATCTTGGTAACATGATGTTTTATGGGTGGGCTTGTTTTCTCCGCAAATGAAAACATTTTTATTGAACTATTTAGGATTATATCTGTAATTTTGCAATATAATTTTAACCATAATCTAAACAATGAAAACAAAACCCTTTATAATTCTACTCATGACACTTCTGTTGTCGCAAAGCGCAGCTGCAGTTCGATACGCAAGACTATCAGATGGTGTTGTCGTAAATTCTTTAAAAGAGAATGTCCGACTAAAAGTATATAGTGATAAAATAATTCGAGTTTCAGCTACACCTGATGAGGCCTTTTCAGAAACCGGTAGCCTGGTAGTTCTGCCTCTTGTATCAAAAACAGAATTTGAACTGTCAGAAAAAGGGAATGATCTCATTCTTTCCACAAAAGAAGTCCGAGCCGTTATAAATGGTAATACGGGTGCGGTTACTTTTTTTGATGCTTATGGATCAAAGATACTTCAAGAGAATTCTCCGAGAGTATTCACTCCGATAAGTGTAGAAGGCACAGACGCATACTCCGTCACTCAGAGTTTTGCTTCTCTTAACGACAACGAAGGCATCTATGGTTTGGGTCAGCATCAAAGCAATGAGTTCAATTATAAGGGTAAAAACGAAGAACTGTTCCAATACAATACCAAAGTCTCTGTACCTTTTGTTGTCTCTACAGATAATTACGGAATACTGTGGGATAGCTACTCTCTGTGTCGTTGGGGTAATCCTGACGATTACTCACAGATTGGCGATGTTTTCACACTCTACGACTCAAAGGGAAATAAGGGATGTCTTACAGGTACTTACATTGACAAAGATGGTAATAAGTTAGTAAGACAAGAACCACAGATATATTTTGAGCATCTAATTCGTGGAGATCTCCGGCACGTGATTAATCTGCCGAAAGATTTTAATTTCGCAGGTTCTAACGTAGTATTTGAAGGCGAAATTGAGCCTTCTGAGACTGGAGAGTTCAATTTTATAATGTATTATTCCGGTTATCAAACAATATCAATAGATAATAAAAAGATTGTTAACAGACGCTGGCGCACTGCTTGGAATCCCAACAGCTACAAGTTCTCGGTGAATATGGAGAAAGGGAAAAGGGTGCCCATTAAAATTGAATGGGAACCCAACGGTGCCGTAGCGTACTGTGGTTTGAGGGTTTATGCCCCTATGGAAAACACACGCAAGAGTCAGATGTCTTGGTGGGGGGAGATGCAAGATATGATTGACTATTATTTTGTGTACGGCAAAACTATGGATGATGTTATTAGCGGCTACCGTACTCTGACCGGAAAGATTCCGGGTGGTGAAACCTTAAACTTGGGTGGTAAAAACATAGTTAGTGTCATGAATTTAATATTTTTTTACGTGTGATATCAAAATATATTTGCAACAGTAGAAATCTTTCTCTTATACCCATCTGACG
>CAMWZE010000214.1 GCA_947178685.1 uncultured Porphyromonadaceae bacterium | reverse complement strand
CTATAATTTGGCTATAAAACTATTGAATTCTAAAATAGATTTGGCAAAATATTCGCAGGGAAATTTGTGTATTTCAAAAAAAAGTACTAATTTTGCAGAGGTTTTTGCCGCATTTGAGTGAAAACCTTGATAATAAACACATTAAATATTATGAATCGTTACGAAACCGTTTTCATTTTAACTCCCGTTTTGTCTGATGAGCAGATGAAGGAAGCGGTAGAAAAATTCAAGGACGTGCTTCAGCAGAACGGTGCTGAGGTAGTCAATGAGGAGACCTGGGGTCTTCGCAAGCTTGCTTATCCTATTCAGAAGAAATCGACAGGCTTCTATTGCCTTCTCGAGTTTAAGGGCGAGCCCACAATTGTAAAGAAGCTCGATGTGGCTTTCCGTCGCGACGAGCGCGTGATCCGCTTCCTTACTTTCCGTCTTGACAAATATGCACAGGAGTATGCAGAGCAGCGTCGCAATCTGAGATCAAAGAAAGCAAGTGAACAACCCGCTGAGGCACCCGCCGAGGCAGCTAACTAAAGAAGATCATGGCAGCAAACAGCGAAATCCGTTATCTCACCCCCCTTTCGGTTGACACCAAGAAGAAGAAATATTGCCGTTTCAAACGTAGCGGCATCAAATATATCGACTACAAGGATCCTGAGTTCCTCAAGAAGTTCCTCAACGAGCAGGGCAAGATTCTTCCCCGTCGTATCACCGGCACTTCATTGAAGTTCCAGCGTCGTGTGGCACAGGCAGTAAAACGTGCCCGTCACCTCGCACTTCTTCCCTATGTAACCGACTTGATGAAATAATCATTAATAAACCCGACAAAACGACAGAAAGATATGAAGATCATACTTAAGGAGAATGTAGCCGACCTCGGCTATAAAGATGATATTGTCGAGGTGAAGGATGGTTATGGCCGTAACTACCTCATCCCCCAGGGAAAGGCAATTATCGCATCGGCAGCTGCACTTAAGCAGCTTGCAGAAGACCAGAAACAGCGTGCCCACAAGATCGCTAAGATCAAGGCAGACGCAGAGGCAGCCGCTGCTGCTCTCGAGGGCGTACGTCTCACCATCGGTGCTAAGACAAGCTCAACA
Organism: uncultured Porphyromonadaceae bacterium; assembly: GCA_947178685.1. The sequence goes on along the minus strand of CAMWZE010000214.1, from coordinate 3,214 downwards.
GGCACTGTATTCGGTTCAGTAAATGCAATCCAGATTGCAGAGGCTCTTGAGAAGCTCGGTCACAACGTAGATCGCAAGATCATCGTGATCAAAGAGCCCGTGAAAGAGGTAGGCGTTTACACTGCAACTATCAAATTCCACAAAGAGGTGTCGAAAGACATCGAGTTTGAGGTTGTGGCAGAGTAAGCCAACTCACTTGCTATTCGGATTATTGTCCGGATGGAGAAAATATAAAACCGAAAGGTCGTGCATTATGCTTTGCACGACCTTTTTCTGTTTTGGTTTTATAGAAAATTTTCATTAAATTTGCATATTCGTAATGGAGTGTCTCGGACGGTTTTTCCGTTTACTGTGCGCATGAGAACTCTCCTTTACCCGGGTAAGATAATTAAATAAAACAATATATGCGTTTCAATATCGACGGAAAACTATTCCAGCAGCAACTACAGGCTGTCAACAAGGTAATAAACTCTAAAAACGCCTTATCCATACTTGACAATTTTCTCTTCGAACTCGAGGACGGCAAATTGACAATCACCGGTTCAGATCAGGAGAATATCGTGTCGTCATGCGTTGAGGTGATGGATCCCGAAGGGGAGGGTGCTATAGCCGTGCCGGCCAAAACCCTTCTTGAGATCACCAAGGAGATCAGCAATCAGCCTATCACCTTCACCCTCAATGAGACCACCAACGAGATCAATCTGTCGTTTCTTACAGGTTATTTCAATTTCATGGGAATAAACGCAGATGAATATCCTCGCGGCGAGCAGATGGACGATGATGCCCAGCAGCTTGAAATACCCTCATCTGTTATCAAGAAGGGAATTGAGAAAACCATATATGCCGTAAGTCTTGAGCCAATCCGCCCGATGATGACCGGTATTTTCTGGGATATCCATGAGGGAGACATCACATTCGTGGCCAGCGATACGCATAAATTGGTGCGTTACATTAACTATGAAGTAAGCCCGGAGATAGTCCGTTCGTTCATCATGCCGGCCAAGCCCGCATCGATATTGAAAGGTATTCTCGACAAAGAGGGTGGTGCAGTAAATCTCACAATTGGCGCTAAAGGAGCCCGCTTCGAATTCGGAGGCTACACGCTTACATGCCGATTTATAAAGGGGAACTATCCCAACTACAACAGAGTTATTCCGGCCACAAATCCCTTTACCGTGCAAGTGGATCGCGAGACATTCCTGAATGCGATGCGAAGAGTTGCAATTTTTGCAAGTAAGGCTTCAAATCTTGTAAAGTTTGATCTGTCGGGATCAATGATGAAGCTAAGTGCCCAGGATCTTGACTATAGCACATCGGCAGAGGAGAGAGTGATGTGTGAATATGAGGGCAACCCGATGACCATCGGTTTCAATGCCTCTTTCACAGTGGAGATTCTAAGTAATCTTGGTGGAGAGACGGTTTTGATGCGACTTTCAGATCCCGCTCGTCCGGGCATATTCGAGCCGCTTGAGCAGGAGCCCAATGAAAATATCGTAACCATTCAGATGCCTCTCCAGGTGATAGAGTGAAGTTGAAGCGAAAGAAAAAAGAATTTAGAAGAGGAGGAAAAAATGGATCTCAAGCTTGAACGTCCAATAATATTTTTCGATCTCGAGACCACCGGAACGAATGTCACTCATGACCGAATCGTGGAAATATCTTATATAAAGGTATATCCCGACGGCAACGAGGAGAAGCGAAGCCGACGACTCAATCCCGAGATGCCTATACCGCCGGCCAGCACGGCTGTGCATCATATCACCGATGAGGATGTGAAGAATGAACCGACTTTCAGGCAGATAGCCAAGTCACTGCTGTCGATATTCGAGGGTTGTGACATAGCGGGCTTCAACAGCAACAAGTTTGATGTGCCTCTGTTGATGGAGGAGTTTGCACGGAGCGGTATAAATTTCGACATTACGGGAAGACGGTTTATAGATGTGCAGAACATCTTCCATAAGATGGAACAACGTACATTGGTGGCGGCCTACAAATTCTATTGCGGAGGAATTCTGGAGGATGCTCATTCCGCCCTTGCCGATACTCAGGCCACCTATGATGTGCTGAAGAGCCAGCTCGACCGTTATGACGAGCTGCAGAACGACGTGGCATTCCTTGCCGATTTCTCGAATATAGGTAGAAACATCGATCTTGCGGCAAGATTTGTGCTTAATGATAACGATGAGCCAACTTTGAATTTCGGCAAACATAAAGGTAAGACCGTAAAGGAGGTGCTCCGTAAGGAACCTTCGTTCTACGACTGGATGATGCAGGGAGATTTCCCGAAGAACACAAAAGATGTGCTCTTTCAGTTGAAGTTCAAGTATGATAAAGAACGCAAGCAAGGTGCGAGATAGGGAGAGATAGAAACTGAAACAAGATGTTGAAAGGTAAACATATCGTATTAGGCATTTCAGGAGGTATCGCCGCTTACAAGTCGGCATATCTCCTGCGTCTGCTGATAAAGAAGGGCGCGGAGGTGCAGGTAGTTATCACGCCCAACGGTAAGGAATTCATCACGCCGGCCACTTTGGCTGCTCTCAGCGGCAAGCCGGTGGTGAGCGAATTTTTTGCAGCCAACACCGGAGAATGGCACAGCCATGTCGATCTCGGGTTGTGGGCTGATTTAATGATCATAGCTCCGGCCACTGCGAGCACCATAGGAAAAATGGCTAATGGCATAGCCGACAATATGCTTATCACCACATACCTCTCCGCAAAGGAACAGGTGATGGTAGTCCCCGCGATGGATTTAGATATGTGGGCGCACCCGAGCACACAACGCAACATAGCCACCTTGAAGAAGGATGGGGTGATTATTGTGGAACCGGCGGCCGGAGAGTTGGCAAGCGGTCTTACAGGAAAGGGAAGGATGGAAGAGCCCGAGAATATAGTGAAGGCGGCTGAGAAGTATTTCAGTAGCCGACAGACACTTTCAGGGAAACGGGTTATGATAACGGCCGGACCCACATATGAAAATATCGATCCGGTAAGATTCATAGGCAACTATTCAAGCGGCAAGATGGGATTTGCTCTCGCCGGAGAGTTTGCACGAAGGGGGGCAGATGTCATATTGGTGGCGGGTCCGGTGTCACTTCCCACACCGGAAGATGTAAACTGCAGAATCGACGTGACTTCAGCGAAAGATATGTATAAGGTTGTGACCGAAAGATATTCCGACGTTGATATAGTGGTTCTTGCGGCTGCAGTGGCA
>CAMWZE010000213.1 GCA_947178685.1 uncultured Porphyromonadaceae bacterium | reverse complement strand
CACTCTAAGAGCTACTTATATGCCCTGATTTTCCATATTACTCGTCTGACAGGTAACAGACAATATCGGCTGAAAGCATACAAACGTGTGTGAAAAGACGTAAGACTACGTTCCCGTCCCGAACGTATTAGTGTTACGACTATACCGAACACATCAGTTATATCACATTCTTCGCGCCGGTACAGATTACCGTCACCGGCGAGAGTCACTCGCCCGTTCTTTATACTGATTATACGATGTACAACGTAATTGCTTTCACAAGTACGCGCCAATACTATATCCCAAGGACGCAGTACACTTACAGGAGCTAACACAAGGGTGTCTTCATCTCCGTGTATAAAAGGACGCATACTGTTACCCTTGGCACGAAGTTTTACTTTCCGTCCTTCAGCAAGCATAGCGCACACCTGTCCCAACAGGACTTCATTGGGTATCGTGTGTGGTTTATTCATTTCGAAATCTATGTGTTAGCGGTTACTGACAGCTGTCTTCATACATAGAATTGCTGCATCTCTGTCAGGCATACACTCTATATTATATACCGGCACCAATGCGGTAACACGGCTGACAGTACGATGTACGGACTCTGACATATCACGGTTCCATTTCATAAATGAACAGGAGGGCAAAAGAGCTGCATAAGCTTTTACTCCTGTGAGTTGTGTGATACGATTGTATGATGCCTGATGCAAGCGAATCACACCGCCGGTCTGAACACTTCGGTTAAGATAACATGGTGTCTTACCGCTCCACGGAGAACCGTACACGTACACCCTATCGTCCGTTATACGCACTACGGGATTATCATCATTGAGCAATTTAGTCCCCTCCACATTTTCAATCCACATACGGCTGTGAGTACTTTTACCTGTACCGCTCTTTCCTAAAAAGAGATACCCCCTGCCTTCATATTCAACTGCTGAGGCATGTACGAGAATAGTATCATGAGGTGCAGCGGCAAAAGCATAGAGCATCATCAGAGCAGTATCAAGACTGTAACATCTTTCTCCAAGGCTCCCCCCTATCCACATCATTGCCTTACTGTAGTCCCGGCTTATGGATAGACGACAACATTCTTTGCCGGACGTAGTGACAAGACTTACCGACATTCCGCCGTCAGGCAGCGAGAACAGAGTCATACACCCGTTATCATCTTCTAATTTTGCTGTCATAGTGCCGACTGCCGGTAAGAATCCGACTTCGGACATACAAGTTACAGAAAAAAAGCAACTCTTCTCCGAAACATCGGGGTGCCCTAAAAGGAGTATACGCCACCAACTCACTTTCGGACAGTAGTTCCGGTAATGCTTCAAGTGCGAACAGATGTCCACCTACACGATATGTACGAAAATAACTCATCATCTATGATGTGTATTCTCTCCACTGACAGTCTCGTTCTGTTTTTCTGACGATTTCCCATTGTGATGGAAGCATCGGCTTTTTTCAGGCGGGTATACCATATAAAAACCTCGTCATAAACGAGGTCAACTTATTAATATTAATAGTTTCTTTTTATTTATCTGTACTTTACTCCGAATGCTGTGCTTTCCAATCGGCGGTAAACATCAGTTTCCTCTCACTGTTTTCCTTCACTGCAGTCAGACCAAACCAGTAGCGTTTACCTGCTTCAATAACAGTATTAAATCCATTTAAAGTTATTGAATATGGATTATTTGTATCATGATCCGCTATCAGACTTATTGTTAAACTATCTCCTTTTCTGTCATTATTTATTCTGGGAACAGTGGAAAGATAAAGTTCATAAGTGTCTTCGGATGGTATTGAGCCTCCTGCATCTTCCGTACCCTCTTTAGCATTTATAGTAGTTCCTATATTATCTGTGTATGGTTGCGAACCCTTAAAAATATCATCATCTTCATAGACTATTAATCCACTACCGTTAGTTGAAGAGGTATCTACACTACAGTATAAAGTAGTATTAAAAAAAGATTCTGTTCCCGGATACGAAAACTCTAATTTTGTCAGATATATGGGTTTACCGGTTTCATTCCGTAGCGAGATACGCATAATTGCCGATAAATGCCTGAAATGCAAGTCGGGAATCTTATCGTCTTCGACAGCCTTTACAATATCATACATTCTTAGATTATACTTCATATATGCTAAGGAAGAATCCTGCGGATTTTCTACTATCATCTGAGGTTTATTAGCCTCAGTTCCAACATCTATTGTAAAAATATTGCGTTCATCAAAAGAGATACTATCCGAAGCGTATTTCCTACGTGTTTCCCAATAATTTACAAATATCAGATCTCCGGCTTTGATTTGGAAGGGTGTATTAACTGCAAGTACTGATTCGAATACAGCATTTTTTCCATTAATTTCCACAGTTTCCAATTCTACACCTTCAGGATATTCAGATAATCTTGTAAGATTGAAAGCGGTAATCCAGTCCTTTTCATCCCACATGAATATCTCCTTATCAATATCCGTATTACCGTACGTTATCTGTGCACGTGTAACGTCAGTGTCAGGAAGAGAGGCTCTAACCGTAATGACACGTTTAGGAACAATGTCTTCCTGAGGAACTTCCGATTGACATGCACATAATACTGACAACAACGGAAGCATTTTATAAATGCTCCCTAAGTACATGACAAAAATTTGAAAACATCGAATTTTGGGTTATAACTCGGTCGCATGAGCATGGTTGCGATCTCTTCCAATCCATACTTGACAAGCGACTTCGCCTTTCTTCCATGTTTCAGGACTCTTATCGGTCTAATATTTATATCTTTATGCTCACCAACGAGATACGCCCATACCAGTGCTACACATACTATTGCAACCAGTCTTGCGATACGCTCTATGTCGCGCATATGTGTATCCTCGATATTGAAGCCGGAGGACTTCATGGCCTTGAAGGCCGTCTCAATCTCCCAGCGCTTTTTATACGTCTGAATCGCGCTCCCGGGTCTATTGAAGCATATGAGAATCTGAAGCTCCGGAACTCCATCGGAGTTTTGATACGGCTACCTGCCAGATAGACATACTCACCTTTGTGGAGGAAAAGCTTGTAATGGAACTTCTCCTGTCCCACCCGGAGGTCATTGAAGAGCCACCATGCGCGGAGTCTCTCTCCGGTGGAGGGTTTTATGACCCGGAAATTCTGTCGGATCCGAACATAATAACGAATCCTCATGGTATTGAGCCATCCGATCCATTCCTTTCCGATAAACTCACGGTCGGCCACAAGGCAATCAATGCAGTCCGTACCGGACAGTCTCACGAAGCGTTCCATAATCTCCTTCCTCTCCTCCCAATTGGAGTTGCCTCTCTTCGGCAGCAATTTGAATATCAGCGAGAAGGCAATTCCCTTGTAGGTGATGCCGAGCATGAGGTTATTGATGTTGAAATCTCCGAACTTCCAGTTGGTGCGGTCCATACTGAGAACAAGGCTGTCTTTTACAGGCAGCAGACAGAATATCATCCGTGCGATGATGTCGAGATCCAGGGCATAGTTGGCAAAGAATCTTTGGAGGCGCCGCAGATTGGAATCCTTCTCAACCGAAGTGGGCAAGGCACAGGCCAGTTTATGGAGGCTGACAGTCTGCACCACGCAGAGGGCGGGGAGAAGGAACGCCATCAGTTTGATGCGTGCCAGATTCATTGTTTTTCCAAAATGCTCTTGCATAATCGGGAGGATTTGGTTAACTTTGACCAAGTCCTTGGAATTAGTAGTTCTCATGGAGAAAAGTCGGCAAACTTTTCCTTTAAATTACTATCTTCCAGGGATCTTTTGCAAATTTTACCAATAGAAAATTAGATATTTAACAGCATAATTTCAATTTTTGTCATCTACTAAAAAATGCTCCTTATTTTCATTGAAATTCTCATCAGTGTTATGTTAAAAACCCCATCTTCCTCCATTACCGAAATCAGGTGCGCTCCCACTGAGTATGGGCTGCTCAAGTTCAAGCTCTACGATTTCGGATTGCGGTTTAACATAAGGTTCTTTTGTTCTCTTCTCGTTCATAACGTTTTTATCTTTGATGGTACAAAATTAAGTGGCCAATCAATTAATCCTATAATATATACGACACGATTTCTATATAACCCCGTATGTTGCAAGCTACCCTGTTATTACTCACATCTCAACATTACTGAAATGCTTCGGAGAATACTCAAGAACAGATGACTACAGCTCTACTATTATACTCACCGGTACCATACTCTACGAAACTGTCTGTAAAATTTCGGCTGATATTAGATCGGGCTATGTTATGAGTTTCTATCGTGCAGACTAAGGATATTATAGTTCTAAGATGTTCACCCACTTAAGTAACTCTTAAAAAA
>CAMWZE010000212.1 GCA_947178685.1 uncultured Porphyromonadaceae bacterium | reverse complement strand
AAAAATACTATCTTGATGCATTTATTTCAATTATAGAATTTGGAAATCCCGAGAGACATAGCCCACGGGAGCAAGAAAGTGATTTATACAATCATTCAGAGGGCAGCAAATACACCCGTACTAATATATTTGTTTTATCCAGGGTTCTGAATACTTAATTTCGGCAATAAACTTTTTTATTGCCGAAATTAAGCTCTCTGCTACAATTATCATCTTCGTATGTCAGCCATACTCATAGAAGGCAAATTATAAACTTTGATTAATCCTTAGAGGAGTGGACCGCTTCAAGAATAATTTACAAACAAGAATGCTTTGCAAAGCAGCAAAGCGTAATCGGATTCACCCGGATATACTTTGCTATCTTAAAAATTTACCGGTGACACTCTCTGCATTTTCGGCTACCTCTTCCGGAGTTCCGTGGGCCACCACGGTGCCACCCGACTCTCCCCCACCCTGACCCATATCGATGATATAGTCCGCATTACGGATCAAATCAAGGTCATGCTCTATCACAATAACGGTTGCTCCAAGGTCTATGAGCTTCTGGAACACCTCGATGAGTTTTATCACATCAAGCGGATGAAGTCCTATGGTAGGCTCATCGAATACAAACAATGTGTCGTTCTGCTCCCTACCCATCTCGGTGGCCAGTTTTAATCGTTGAGCCTCCCCGCCTGATAAGCTGGGGGTAGCCTCTCCGAGCGTGAGATAGCCGAGCCCGAGATTATCAAGGGTTTTAAGGCGGGAAGCCACACTTTTATGTGCCGAGCACTCCTCTTTCGCTACATCGACATCATCGTCCATGAGTTCGGGAAGCGACACATCATGGCCTGAGGCTGCCGGAATCTTCACTGCCCATGCTCTTTTGCCATACCTTGAACCCTTACATTCAGGACAAGGAATGTCAACATCAGGAAGGAACTGAACGTCAAGGCTCACGGTGCCTGTGCCGTCGCACACGGGACAACGCAGGCTACCCGTATTGTATGAGAAATCACCGGCCTTAAGTTTCAGGGCCTTGGCCTCCGGAGAACGTCCGAAAATCTTGCGCAATTCATCATGAATATTGGCATAGGTGGCCACGGTTGACCTTACATTGGCTCCGATCGGGGTGGAATCAATAAGTTTCACATGCTTTATACCCGGGGCGTTTACCGACACCACATGTTCCGGCAACGGCTTATCATCTATGGCAGCCTGAAGAGCGGGAACAAGACTCTCAAGCACCATTGTGGTCTTGCCTGAACCTGAAACACCTGTCACAACAGTGAGCCTACCCTTCGGCACTCTTATTTCAAGCGGTTTTACGGTATGAATCGCTGTCGTGCTCATTTCTATACTCCCCTCCTCAAACATCTTGTCAGCCGGGCTCAGAGGTCTTATCCTATGTTCCCCTTTCCCTGACAGAAACTCTCCTATTCTTGAATCGGGATTATGTTCAATTTCAGCTATGGTTCCTTCCGCTACGATCCGTCCACCATTGGCACCCGCTCCCGGACCAAGCTCCACCAACCAGTCTGCATCCCGCAGAATCTGGGTGTCATGATCTACAAGCACTATGGAGTTGCCGTCAGCTATCAAATCGTGCATAACGCCCTTCAATCCGTTTATATTTGCAGGGTGCAGACCGATCGAGGGTTCATCAAGCACATAGAGAATACCCGTAGTGCGGTTGCGCACCACTCTCGCAAGCTGCATACGCTGACGTTCACCGGTGGAAAGTGTCGCCGAAGCCCGGTCAAGGCTCAGATAGCCCAACCCGAGATCCACAAGCCGACGGGCCGTAAGCAGGAAAGACTCCCCGATGTTCCGAGCCATCTGTTTCATCTCATCCGGGAGTGTCGCGGGCACCATTCTGACCCATTCAATGGCATCTGAGAGAGTCTTCGAAGTGGCTACGTCAAGACCTATTCCGGCAATGCGTGGAGCACGAGCAGCCTCCGACAACCGGGTGCCGTGGCAACAGGGACATACTTCGCTTTTCAGGAACTTCTCCACCCGCTTCATCCCCTTTTCATCAGTCACTTTCGAAAGTGCGTTTTCAACCGTGTAGACTGCATTATAGTATGTAAAGTCAAGTTCTCCTGCTGTCTCGCTCTTTTTGGCTCTATAAAGAATTGTTTTCTTAACTGCCGGGCCGTTGAACACAATGTCGCGCTCCTTGGCGGTAAGCTGATTGAATGGCACGTCGGTTCTGACTCCCATGGCCCTGCACACATCGGTCATCAGCGACCACATCAGGCTGTTCCAGGGAGCCACAGCACCTTCATCGATAGAAAGAGTCTCATCCGGTACAAGAGTAGACCGGTCGACAGTCATTACTACGCCGGTGCCTCCACATTTCTCACATGCCCCGGTGCTGTTGAATGCAAGATCCTCGGCACCCGGTCCGAAGAATCTCGTGCCACAATTTTCGCATACAAGTTCCTTTTCAGCCGCTACATCAAGAGAGGGTTTGTGATAGTGTCCGCAATTGGGACAACGATGGCTTGCGAGCCGGGAGAACATGAGTCGCAGACTGTTGAGAAGTTCCGTACCCGTACCGAAAGTGCTCCGCACACCCGGCACTCCCGGACGCTGGTGCAACGCCACAGCCGCCGGCACATGTAGGATCTCCTCTACATCTGCCCTTGCAGATTGAGTGATCCGTCTTCTCGTATAAGTGGAGAGGGCTTCAAGATATCTTCTCGAACCTTCAGCGTATAGTACACCCAAAGCCAGTGACGATTTGCCGGAACCGGAAACCCCGGCCACGCCAACTATCTTGCCGAGTGGAATATCCACATCTATATTCTTAAGGTTATGAACCTTAGCACCACGAATTATAATCTTATCGTTATCCATATCTCTTTTGTAATCCCGGGTAAATTAAGTAGCTACCTGATTATAATAACGATAAACCGATAATATATTATTGTCTTACATTCTCCGCCTATAGCTTAATGTCGCACCTGACACAATAGCATAAGGCTATCCCGCCAAAGTAATCAAACTACTTTACACAAAGTAATCGCATTAGAATAAAACAAAACCGAAGATAATAATAATGCTATCGGTTTTCGTTATTTAGAAAAATAATAGCCCCATTAACACTTATGATTACAATATTCTTGATCATTGCTCTTTTGCTGATTCTTTGCGACAGTTATATTCTCTACGGAGTTTTAGGTGCAAATCCCTTTTGGATGAAGTGTCTTGTAGTAATTCCTACACTTGTCTACCTGATTGTCGTGCTGTATATTATATTTGCTAAAGATACCGGGCAGAGAATACTTAATGTACTATTCTGGCTGACACTCTGTATCGTTATACCCACCCTGCTATTCTCGATAATCTCCCTGATCGGCAAAGGGATCGGTCTGGCTTTGCCACAGATGGTAAATGTGATAAACTATATAGCCTTGACACTCTCGGTAGTGTGGATTGGAATTTCATTATATGGTATATTATTCGGATGGAAACAGATTACTGTCGAGAAAGTCTCTATTGATTCGGCCAAAATACCTAAAGCTTTCGATGGTTATAAGATTGTACAGCTATCTGATTTTCACATCGGAACTTATGCTGACTCTCCCAGGAGTGTTGATAAGATAGTAAACCGGGTAAATTCCCTTAATCCTGACTTGATTGTATTCACCGGAGACCTTGTAAACTCATCATCTCAGGAGATGGAAGAGTTTGTTGGAGTTCTTTCGCGCCTTAAGGCAAAAGATGGTATTTACTCTGTTCTCGGTAATCACGATTATTGTCTTTACCGTCAGTATTCGGGCGATGACACTCCGGCAAAACAGCTCGCACAAGTAATCGCATATGAAAAACAAATTGGATGGGACCTACTCAGGAATGAATCCGTACAGATTATCAGAGGGAATGACAGTATAGCATTGATCGGTGTAGACAATGCCGGAAGCAGAATGTTCCCCGATAAATCTGATCTAACCAAGGCTTTGAAAGGACTGTCGGAAGCAGAATTCAAGATTCTCCTTTCTCACGACCCTTCTCACTGGCGCCGGGAAGTATTGCCTAAGAGTAATATTGATCTTATGCTGGCCGGCCACACTCATGCCATGCAGTTCAAGATAGGTCACTGGTCTCCTTCAGCATGGGTTTATACGGAATGGGGAGGATTGTATGAGGAAAATGACAGAAAACTGTATGTCAGCACCGGCATCGGTGAGAACATCGCATTTAGATTTGGTGCCTGGCCTCAGATTGTAGAGTTCACCCTCCACCACTAAAAGCACCGTATCAAAAGTTAAAGAATCCTCTCAAAAGTGATAGCCCGGGACATTAATCTGTCTCGGGCTATTTAGATATAATTA
>CAMWZE010000211.1 GCA_947178685.1 uncultured Porphyromonadaceae bacterium | reverse complement strand
TTCTTAAACAGTTCAAGCTGACGTGCAGACTTTTCTTTCTCCTCATCGGTGGCGCCCTTATCAGTCAGCATAGCCCGGAACGTCCTGCACTGTCGGAGTATGCGGTTGCGTCTTTCCTCGGAAGGAAGAATCAGGGCATGTTTCTCCAGCTTTGGAGGCTCATGGTTTATCTGTTCCTCGATGTCCTCCATATCGTGGGCGTAAGCCTCGTAATCGTCCTCCATCTTGTATGCCACTAGAAGCTCCTGACGCAGATTCTCACGCTCCTGGTCTGAATACCTGTCAAATGGATGGAAGTATGCCTCGTAATATTCCACGATAGTCTGGTTGACAAGCATATCTTCAATCTTTGAAGGAAGCTCGTTGCCTTTGAATATCAGGAATATCAATGATTTGAGGAAGTTCTTCTTCTCACCGAAGTTAAGGTCATATTCCTCTTTCGTCACCTTAAAAGGATTCATCGAGATTGGTTTCTCCTTGAAATAGCTGATATAAGTGCCACCGAAATAGCCGCAGATTCCCTCGTAGGAATCGCCTGTATCGACCATCACAACGTCTGTATTCTGTTCCAAAAGCTGACGAACGACGCTATTCATATGAAACGATTTGCCACTTCCGCTTGGCCCTATGCAAAAGAAGTTTGCATTATCAGTCAACTTGTTACGTCCTTCCTTACCCGTTATGTCGATGCACACCGGGAGACCCTGACGGTCGGTGTAGAAAGTAGTCAGAGGTGTAATCTCCGATTCCTTCAGATGCTCCTTGAAGAAGAAGCATAGAGCCGCATCCGAAAGAGTGAGAAAAAGATCATAGTCGGGATTGAAAGCGTAGGCGTTTCCGGGGAACGAGTTTACAAACAGCTCCAGCTGATTGTAAGCGGAGCGTGACGGCATGATGCCGCACTCATAGAGTTTGGTCTCCAGATATGAGGTGACAGGCGTGACCTTGTCAGCCGGACAGCTCACGATGATATTGAAGTTGGTGTTCACAAGAAGGCTGGAATCCACAGCCAGACGGTTGAGCACCTCCTCGATATCCGCCTTTGCAATCTTGTTGCGCGGGTCGGGCATGGAGCCATGTCGCTTTGCCTTGCCCTGAAGTTTCCTGAGAAGCTTTCGCTGGTTGGGTATCTGGACAATCTGGTTGAAAACAACGCAGTCGGCGAAAGGCACACTTGTAAGGAAGGAGAGAAGGTCGGTGGCAATGGCATAGCCGTTGATGCTTGTCTCCGTGTAGGGCTTGATGACCGAAGGGAGATTGATTTCGTCAATATCCACGAGAGGGTAAGACCTAACCACCCGGTCACCGATTTTCAGATACTCGTCCGAAGACTTGAAGTTGGTCATCGAGAAAGAGCCGTGGCGGAACTGAAACGCCATGAACCGGTGGCAGTATTCGTAGACCTCCGACTTCGTCAGTTTCCTGTGGCTGATACCTTTCTCAGTAAGGATGTCGTTGACCTTTGAAATCTTGGCATGGAAATCAAGCCATTTCTTCGGGTCGTACTGCACGAACTGGCTTCGCTGAGCCTCCTGCGTTATTATAAGGTATGTGCGTATCTCGGTAAATTCCCTTCCCTCAAAGTATCGGAAATAACTTCTTGTCAGAAACTCGGCGTCCTCCGGCACATCGTGACGGTAGGACTGGCGGCAGAGTATATCCTGCTTCTGCAAGGCGTAACCCTCACCGAGAGTCTGTACGATATTTGCAAGCACGTCCTGAAACAGGGCGTACTGCTTGGCGTCGGTGCATAGCTGCTGCACCGGATTCCTCATTTCAAAAATGACAGACGGCTCACCCTTGGCGGAGAAAAGGACAACATTGCCGTCCGTTTCCTCCAGCTGCGCGTATATTCCGTCAAATATCTTTTTCAGCGGTTTAGCCATGTCTCAGCGTTTGAAAATATTGTTGTAGATGAAAATTCCGCGGTGACGCTTCTTGTTGTGAAGCCCTCCGCTCTGTTTGACATAGATTGTCACCAGTCCTGCCACGGCCAGCACAAGCATGGCGATGAAGCCGGCGAGCTTGCCGAGAGCGATCGAGAATACTATGAAACCTACGAAAGACACTCCTATGGCACCTGCGGCCAGAGTGAGGAAACGTCCCCGTATGCCCATAAACTCCAGAGGTTTCTGTAACCCTTTGAAAACCGGATAGCCGTCTTCGTTCATCGCCATGTCTGTCTGTTTTTGCCGGTGATCAGTTGAAGAAAAGGGGCAGAGCCTCGGACAGTGCGATGAAGGCGATACAGCCGCCAATCGTCAGCATGATAGTCTTTTTCACGTCCTGGTCGCCATTCTGTAGGCTCGACACCGAGCGCGTAACCGCATTACTGCGGCACGTTTCACAGTGTCTGCCCCCGAACCGTACGTACATGTCTCCATGTATACGGCTCTTCAGTGGCTTAACTATGTGTTTAGCAAAGAAATGTCTCATTTGTTTTGTTGATTGATTATGTCCATACAAGATTTGCATACTGCGAGTGTCTTACGTCTGCGATTTAGCATCTGCTTACCCCAAGGCGTGTCCTTGTCAATACAGGACATGAGGCGAACATGATGCATAAAAAGCAATTCGCTTTTCTGACCGCACAATTCGCAGACTTCCGATTTTAGTCGGTCTACGAGAGTCGTAGCAGGTAGAAATTCACTCGAACTGTCTTGGAACTGTTGTGCATCGTACCCATTGACTTTTCGCGCAAAACCTTGATTATATAGCACACTTTCCTTTATTGAGCCGTTTTTAGTTTGATATGATATTACAAACCGACCCTTGTTAGTGTATTTGCTTTTAATCTTGGCTTTGGTTGTGTTGAGTTTCTGAGCCAGCGTCTTACATAGACTGTATTCCATGATGTACGCAAACGATGAGCATTGTCCCGAGCAGTTGTTTGCAATGCAATAGTAGTTGTAGAACCCACGGATTTCTGCATTGAATCTATCAAGTATCTGGTGTGGTGTCATCGCAATCAGTTTTGTACGTGATTTGGGCTTCCATATTATTTTGCCGTTTTCAGTCTTATATTCGACTGCTTCGTGCTTTTCGAGAGCCTTTCTCACGGTTTCTGAGTTGAGAAGAAGTTGCACTTTTCCCTTGTGATTTCTTTGCAAGATTCCATTCTTCGTGCGGCTCATCATTTCAGATGTGAATACGGAGATGTCAAATCCGAGAAACTTGGCTTTTTCCTGCGCATGGGTAATCAGTGTCTTTTCGGGAGATAGTTCAAGATGCAGGCTTTCACGCATATATGCTGTTATGTCTGCTTTTATTCTTTCGCTATCCTCTTTAGAACCAATTACTCCAATCAGAAAATCATCCGCGTATCTCGTATAGACGATTCGTTTGTAATCATCGTCAATGTCGAGCTTACATGGGATAGTTCTCAACTTAGCCTGCATTTGGGAGATACGTACCCTTAATTCGGCTTTTTTGGACTCATCAGTCTCGTTTCGGAACTTTCTTCTCAGAGCACATGTCTTTGTGTTGAGATTGAAGTATTCCGGATTACGTTTGCGACCTTTTCCCTTGTTGAATTTATCGACATACTTTGCCATGTATCTGTCAAAACGGTCAAGGTAGATATTGGCAAATATCGGTGAAATAATGCCTCCTTGGGGTGTTCCGTGATAAGATTCATGAAACTTCCAATCTTCAATATATCCGGCTTTTAAGAATTTCCTTATAAGACGTAAGAATCGTTCGTCGGAAATTTTCTCGCGTAAGATTTCAATCAGTATCTCATGGTCTATGTTATCGAAGAATCCTTTGATGTCTCCTTCTACAAACCATTTTACACCTGTGAAAGTCTTTTGAATTTGAATCAGTGCCGTGTGGCAGCTTTTATGAGGTCTGAAGCCATGTGAGCGGTCAGAGAACGCGCCCTCATATATGGCTTGCAGAATCATTCGCACTACTTCCTGCACTAATTTGTCATTCCACGAGGGAATACCGAGAGGACGTAACTTCCCATTCTTTTTCGGAATGCATGTTCTCTTAGCTGGATTGGGGGAATAGGTCTCGTCTTTGAGACTGTCAATCAGTCGTGTAATCTTCATGAGGTTCATACCGTCCATTGTGTCGCCGTCAGTGCCAGGTGTCATATTGCCTTGCTTGACTTTGAGCCGTTCATAGGCGGCATAATACATTTCCTCATTGAAGAGAATACGATAGAGACGCTCGAACTTGTAATTCGAGACTTTGCTGTGTGAACACAGAGCGTCTAATATTAACTGCGGATTTCTCATACGTCTCTCACGTCTTCTGCGGTTAATAATAGACAACCACCTGCCACCCTTCGCCATGTACGTGGCTTTCCCACGCTCGGACTACTATGGT
>CAMWZE010000210.1 GCA_947178685.1 uncultured Porphyromonadaceae bacterium | reverse complement strand
GGCTGAAGTACAAGCATCGAACCGGGAACAGTCCATGAGCTTCCGTTATATGTGTAAATAGCGTTCATGTTGACAGCGGCAACAGGAGCAGCAGCGGCACGTGTGGAAGCTGAGCGGGTGGCCTCACCATCCATAAGTTTCACATTCTTCACCTCCCATGTGCCACACTTGTTGGCATTGCCCAGATAGCAGAAACCAATCTGAATTGTCTTGCCATTGTAAGCGGAGAGATCGATATCTCCGGAAGATACGAAAGTCCAGCTCAAAGTCTCCGGACGGGTAGGAATATCAAGTTTAACCCACTCGCCACCCTTTTCTCGTACGTTTACTGTAGCCTCAACTGCGGCGGCCTCAACACTGCCGAAGAAGTTGGTGGCCTGATCAAAGGTCAAGACCGCATTTGCCTCATCAGAGAGAGAAACCTCCGGTGAGATAAGCCACGCTTCGCCATCGCAGTTTACTTTGTCGATGTAGGCAGTGGCTTTCATACCATAGTTGCTGCCTCCGTAAGTCCAGATATCTTTTCCTTCCGGACCTGAGATATTTTCTATTGTGAAGTCTCCTTGTGACTCTCCGAAAGATTCCTCGATATATACAGTAGGCTCTTTTACAGCCTCTCCGCCAAACACAGGGTTGGTAGCAGACATGGCGTAGGCCACTACTGCGTAATCCCCCTTCTCGGCATCGGGATATTGAGCCTTAAGGATAGATGGTATTGACGCATCGGCAGGGGTGATAGGGGCGAAAGCATTCACATAGTTCTCTTCGCTACCCCAAGCCTGCTGATAGTCGGCCTCGCTTACGGTGTAGTTCTTCACGCCGGCATTGATGGCGAGCACTTCCTCGGGCTGGTTGGTGACCAGATCGTAAGTGATCTTCACCGATGAACCGTTGTTAAGAGTGAAGTAAGGGAAAGAGGAGTTTGATATGAAAGCGGGAAGATATTTACGAGCGTCGGCAGCTGAAGAGAAATAACCATTTGTGCCGATAGCAGAGAGAGCGGCTTCTTCACCGGCTTCAGCCGCAAGCGACTTGTTGGTGGAGTTTGAGGCGATGGTCTTATAGTCGGCAGCCGTCAAGGTATATTCTATATTTTCAGTCTTGTCGTAGACCGACGGCTCCTTGAATCCATCGAGCTTATCGTTCCATGCATTCTCGCTACATCCTGTGAGCGCCAGAACTCCGGCGAGCATCATGAACGGTTTTATATTTATTGTCTTCATAAATTAACTTCTTAGTGGTTTGGATTTGGAACTTAGAAATTGATCTTAAGTTTCAGGGAGAATGTACGGCCGAACGAATAGATCACATAAGTGGCGTTGCTCCATGTGCCGTTTACGTTGTAAGGATTCTGGGCATCCTTCACGTAATAATAGTCGAAGAGGTTGTAGACGTTACCGTAGAGAGTAGCGTTCATACCACCCATCTTGAAGCTGTAGCTTGCGGAGAGGTCAAACTCATTACCCCAAGGAATTTCCCAGGGATCGGCGAGTGTAAGGGTCTTGTTTACCTCAAGGCTATTGGCGTCAAGATAGAAGTCGGAGTAGTTGCGTGCGCTGAATGTCCAGTCGGCACCGATTCGGAAGCCCTTGAAGGGTTTGAAATCTACACCGAGACCGCCGGTGGTCTGAGCTGAACCGCAGACTTTGTGGTTTTTCTGGTTGATAATGCCCCATGCATGATCTTCTGCAAGCACACCTGATGCAAGTTCACCGTTGATGATGTTCTTGAGCGGCTGGCCAAGTTCGTTATAATAATATCCCTTGGGGTTGTTTGTCCATTTCCAGTCGCCCCATGAGAACATACCTTGAATATCAATCCACTTAGCGGGTTTGAAAGCGAAGTCAAGCTCAAAACCGATGTGTTGAGCCGAAACGTGCTCAAGACTTAGAGAATAATAGCTGCCTGCATTGGCACCCTGCGAAATCTCTCCGCGCTTCACAGTCTCACGATCGCTGCGGTCGAGCCATTTGGTGTAGTATGCGTTGGCTGTCATTGAGAAAATAGGGGAGTGGAAGCCGTAACCGAGCTCCACTGAGCCGATCTTCTCATTCTTCGGGTTAGGATTGATGGCGTTGCTTGTAGCAGAGTTAAGGAATACACCGTAAGAGAAGAAAGGAGCTTTTGAGATATAACCGCCGTTGACAAAGATATTATTGTGACGGTCGATATTCCAGTTCACACCACCCTTGGCTGTTCCGCCGAGGAAAGTCTGCCAGGGAGTAGTGCCATGCTCCTTGTCGTAGTAGAACATATCTTTCTTCTGGTAGCCGGTTACATTGAGAGATCCGGCGAGGAATGTGGAGACAGCTCCGTCAAGCAATTTGTATTCACCCTGGCCGTAGATACCTTCCTGATGAGTGAAACCATCAAAGTTGCGGTAAACGATGTCACCGATGCCTAACTTCTGATATTTCCAGTTGGGATCGGAAGCAGCGGCGTTGTTGGCAGGCTTCACGCTTGAGCGGTCGGCATCATCCATGAAGTACTCACCACCATAAAGATCGCAAATCTCGTTTTTGTGGTGGCCTACATAGTAACGCACGTCGATACCGCCGGTAAGGGTGAGCTTATTGGGAAGAACCTCATGTTTGTAGGTAGACACAAGTCCATACCATTCATGACTGTTGATGCTCTGTGACATAACCATGTTTGCACCGGTGGTTGATTCGGCATTGAGATCCTGGATAGCACCATAATCGAATGTGCCGTCGGGACGACGAAGGTCGGTTGTGATTGCACCGTTATAGGCACCGCGCCACATGTTGCGGTAGGTTGAGTTGCGACCCTGACCTGAGTAGCCACCGCCTGAAGCGAGAGATGCGTAAAGGGCGGTAGAAAGAGAAGAGTAGGGAGAGATCTGCCAGATGTGGTTGAGAGAGATGATAGGCTTGTGGTATTGGTTGCGGTAAGCAGTACGCTGACGGCCTTCGTTGTCGAAACCGTAAGTAGGATTGTAACGATACATGCTTTCGCCGTTCATATACTGTTTAACGTTCTGCCAGTTGTCGATAGAAAGACAGCCGTATACAACGTTACGCTGGTTGTGCCACTGAGGAGAACCGAAAGCGGTAAGAGATAGCTGATGGTTGTCGCCGATCTTCTTGGAGATATTGGCGAAATAGTTCCACGCCTCAAACTCCGTTCCCTGGATATAACCGTCGCCCCATTTGCGGCTGCCGAGCACACTGATAGCCCAACCGTTTTTCATGAGTCCGGTAGAAACATTGAAGCCTATGTCGTTCATGTTGTCGTTGCCCATACCATACCAGATAGAGCCGCCTTTCTTGGCGTCAAGGCCCTTGGTGGTGATGTTGATCGTGCCACCGATAGAGGGAGCTGATATGATGGCTGCACCGAGACCGCGCTGAGTCTGCATGCTGGTGGTGACACCGCCGAGACCTGCGAAGTTAGACCAATAAATACCACCCCATTCCATATCGTTCATAGGGATACCATTAACGAGGACTGCCACGTTAGGCGCCTTGAAGCCACGCATGTTGATTTTGGCATCACCATAGCCACCACCTTCGGGAGTGGCCCAAACACCGGGAGTGTTCTTGAGCACCTCGGGGAATTCCTTGTTACCGAGCTTAGCTTCGATCTGTCCGGCAGTAAGCTCCGACATAGCGATAGGAGTCTCGCGGGTGCGTGCCTTAGACTGAGTCACCACGACATCCTGAAGCATCTTGCTATCGGGCTTCATGCGGATCACACCCATATCAGGCTGAGCTTTCACTGTTTCGGTCTGATAGCCGATGTAGGAGATCTGAAGCTCTTTAGTGCCATTGGGAACCTTGAGGGAGAATTTACCGTCAATGTCCGTAGGCACAGCCACAGTTGTACCTTTGGCCTGGACTGTTGCGCCGATCACCGGCTCACCAAGCTCATCAATCACAGAGCCGCGACATGTAATTGAGTTGCCTTGGGCAAAAGCCCAGCTGACAACGCTTACGAGTGCCACGGCTAAGAGAAATAGTCTCTTCATACGAGGGTTAATTTAGGTTAGTATACTGATTTTTAATATAAAGGCACATTTGAGACGATGCCGGTTGCGGTTGTTTAACCGATCACCGTTATGATTTTCTCAATGCAAAATTAATTCATTAAAAATACATTTACAACAGATACGGTGAATTTTAACGAAATATTCATAAAAAAACTTAAATTCACCTTTGTGAGCAGCTGTTATTGGCAGTGTTATGTGGCCGGCAATATTATTTCCTGCCGTAATGCTAATTTTTATGAGTGTGAGTTGGAGAGTAGCCAAAAAAAAAGTAAATTTGCGGTTAAATCAAACTAACCAAAAAAATTATTACAAAATGGCTACAAACACACCTGCGAAAG
>CAMWZE010000209.1 GCA_947178685.1 uncultured Porphyromonadaceae bacterium | reverse complement strand
GAAGAATAATTCACTATTGTCATCATTGGAAACCAGAGGTGAATACGATCCTTTGTATTTCGACTATCAGACGAACATGACACTTAAGTCAAGCGAAAAATTCTCAATTAATTTGCTTGGAAATATTTCAATCAATGACTTTAATTTCAAGCCAACTGATCGGGAAACTTCGTTTGGCACTTCAACCGACACGAAACACTTCAAAGTATATTTTGATGGAGAAGAGAAAGACAGATTTGAAACTTTCCTCGGAACCCTCTCATTCAATTACAAAAGGAACCGTGCCACCGCTTTTTCATTTCAGGTTTCGGGATTTATGACAGATGAGTTCGTCAGCTATGATATATCCGGAGAATATTGGCTTGACCAGGCTGGCACAGGAGGCTCACAAGGTGTCGGGGGTGAGTTAGGTGTAGGAAAGTATATGGAACATTCGAGAAACCGACTTAAAGCTTCTGTCTTATCAGCTATTTTAAAAGGAACTACTACTGCCGGAAAGAACCATATATCATATGGTGTGCAATATTCGATTGAGAAATTCCGCGACCGAACAAAAGAGTGGGAGTGGAGAGACAGTGCCGGATATTCACTACCGACACTTCCGGAAGGAGTTCACCTTATATATAATCTCAGCTCACGCCATGATCTTCAGAACACAAGAGTTGCCGCTTATGCTGAGGATGCTCTATATCTTGAATCAAGCAAATTTTTCATAACTCTCAACGGTGGTATCCGACTTTCTCATTGGAGTCTTAACAAGGAATTTCTTGTCTCACCCCGTGTGAATGTGTCACTCTCACCCGTTGACAACTCAAGCTGGAAATTCAGAGCCGCGGCAGGCTTATATTATCAGTCGCCTTTTTATAAGGAGTATAGGAAAATTGTAGCTGATGACTTAGGGAATCTAAGTGTGAGGTTGAACGACAAGATTAAATCACCCCGAAGTCTGCAATTTATATTGGGAACTGATTATGTATTCCGAGCCATGGATCGGCCCTTCAAGATAACCGGGGAGATTTATTATAAGAATCTTGCCAATCTGATATCCTATGAATATGATAATCTAAAGGTGACATATTCGGGAATCAATGATGCAAAGGGTTATGCTATGGGCCTTGATTTCAAACTTTTCGGCCAATTCGTGCCGGGTTCGGATTCGTGGATAACCTTCTCACTGATGAAGACGGAGCAAAATCTGAATGGAAAGAAAGTGCCGTTGCCCACCGACCAGAGATATTCGATCGGACTCTTCTTTACGGATTATTTCCCGAAATTTCCCAAGTTGAAGTTCAGTCTAAGAGGTGTGCTTGCCGATGGACTCACGATGACCGCCCCCCATGTAAGCAGGGATGTATCTTTCTTCAGGTCTCCGTCTTATAAGCGAGTTGATATAGGTCTTTCTTATCAGCTTGTGGGAGGAGAGCATGAAGGGGTTAGAAGTCACAATTTCTGGCGTCACTTCAAGAGTGTGACCTTAGGTGTGGATCTTTTTAATATGTTTGATATCTCTAATGTAAGTAGTTATTACTGGGTAACGGATGTGAATAACATTCAGTATGCCGTTCCGAATTACCTGACACGGCGACAAGTAAACTTCCGTCTTTCAGCAGAATTTTAATGTTTCCTATAGTTAGCTGAAAGCTCAGGAGAGTCAGACAAGGAAAAAGTTTGGGCAACCTCAATGGGATTCGGAAAAAGTTTTGTAAATTCGCGTTTAAATACCGAAGGCTATCCAAAAAGAGAATCTTTGAAGATGCCTTGTAATGATGAAATATAAAGACAAGATAATGGCACAGAAACCATCCATACCGAAGGGTACCAGAGATTTCTCTCCCATAGAGATGGCGAGAAGAAACTACATATTTGATACGATCAAGAATACATTCCGTCTTTTCGGCTATAAGCAGATAGAAACTCCCGCCATGGAGAATCTCAGCACATTGATGGGAAAATATGGCGAGGAGGGAGATAAGCTTCTCTTCAAGATATTGAATTCAGGCGATTTCATGAAAGGTGTGAGTGAGAAAGACCTCGAAGAGAGAAATCTTGTGAAACTCACCAACGAAATGTGTGAAAAAGGTTTACGTTATGACCTTACAGTGCCTTTCGCTCGCTTTGTAGTGCAATATCGGGGACAGCTGCAGATGCCGTTCAAGCGTTATCAGATACAACCGGTGTGGCGTGCCGACCGTCCTCAGAAGGGGCGTTATAGGGAATTTTATCAGTGTGATGCCGATGTGGTAGGAAGCGACTCTTTATGGAATGAGATAGAGTTGCTTTCGATGATTGATATGGTGTTCAGGAAACTCAAGGTTAGAGTGGCCATAAAGATCAACAATCGTAAGATTCTCACCGGTATTGCAGAGATAATAGGGGAGGCCGATAAGATTGTAGACATCACTGTCGCGATAGATAAGATAGACAAGATTGGCATTGAGAGTGTCAACGAGGAACTTCGCTCAAAGGGGCTTTCAGAAGAGGCTATCGAACGTCTGCGTCCGCTTCTTGAGATGAAAGGAAGCAACCGCGAGAAGATAGAAACACTCAAAACACTTCTTTCCTCTTCCGAGACCGGCATGAAAGGTGTGGAGGAGCTACAATTTGTCACCGAGCAGTTTGATTCACTCGGTCATGACTGCGAACTTGACGTAGATATATCTCTTGCACGCGGACTTAATTATTACACCGGCACTATCATCGAGGTGAAGGCATTGGATGTGCAGATCGGCAGTATCACCGGAGGCGGCCGCTACGATAACCTTACCGGAGTATTCGGTATGCCCGGGCTTTCAGGTGTGGGCATCAGTTTCGGGGCAGATCGCATTTATGATGTATTGAATCAACTTGAGCTTTATCCCTCGAATGTAACTCAAAGTGTGAAAGTGCTTTTCGTTAATTTCGGCGAGAAAGAGGCAGCCGAGGCTATGAGGATTGTAAGACTTCTGCGTGAGGAGGGAATTTCAGCAGAAGTATATCCCGATGCCGCGAAGATGAAAAAACAGATGGGCCATGCTGATTCAGAGAATATTCCTTATGTAGCAATAATAGGGGAGAACGAGATAGCCGACGGCACCATCAATCTAAAGGATATGGCGGCCGGAACCCAGGAGAAGCTCACTTTCAGCCAGCTTGTGGAGTGTTTGAAAAACTAAGCGAGCTATGATAACGATGCAGCAATTCCTTCTCAGGCAGCCTGCAGCTCCTGAGGAGACAACGACCGACCGCTATTATCTGGATCTTGCCAATCGGCTTGTGGATATAGCAGTGAGGGAGAGGCTTTTTCCCGGCTATCCGGAAAAAGCTATTGAACGGGCAGCCATGGCGCTGATAGGGTATTATCAAGATGTGATATGCGATGCCGGCATTTGGCGCTCATTCATAACTGAGTGCAGACGACTTTACGGTTATACTGTTCCGTTTTATGACGACGGAGGTGAATATATGGACTTCGAGCTTAACAAGATCGACGTGCGGTTTATGGTGTGGTATTCACTCTCAATGAATTATGAACCTCATCGCACAGCTTATCCTCTTGAGCCGGAGTTGCTCAGGGGTGCGGATGCTTGGTGGCGCGAACTTGATAGAGTCTATGATGAATCGCCTCTGCCGGTTGATTATCGTCTCACTCATGAACTTGAGATTCATGCCGAAGAGGATAACGAAGCTATCATGAAACTCGGCAACTGGTTGTTTATGCATTGCTATCTCATGACTCCGGCCTACGCCATGACTCTTGGAGAAATTGCTTCCGGATTCGATCTCAGCAAGGAGGATAATATACCCTTATTCCAGGAGCGTATGGAGCAAAGTATGGCTGAGGATCCTACCGGTCCGCTTGCCTTGTACCTGAGAGAATGGCTCTACCTGATTATCGAAGGCAAACTTCCGAGAGAGAAGGGAAATAAGGATAAAGAGGAGAAGGAGGAACACAAGTATTACACTGCATTCACACGTGCCACAGGAGGAAAGACTGTGAAATTCATCTCCGGTTATGAAGAACTCAACAAGTTTTTCATAGAGGCATTGGGCTGGGCTCCTGATCAGGAACATTTGCCGCAAATGAAGAATGAGCGTGATTTCATACTGATGGTAGACCGGGAGAAAGGGATGCTTCTTGCAAGAAACATAGCAAGATGTGTTAAGGCTCCGGATAATCCGATGTATGACAAAGAGTATGCTTCCACACATGCTATTGAACTGCTCACCGAGCGAGGATGTTGTCCGGCCGATCTTCTGCATTGCATTTTCAAGCACGATTGGTTGCCTGATGCTGTATTTCCCGGCACAGTCGATCATGAACTTGTGAAGAGAAACCGCGATTTCATAGCACGCTGCTATCTCCAGCAATACTATAG
>CAMWZE010000208.1 GCA_947178685.1 uncultured Porphyromonadaceae bacterium | reverse complement strand
TTGTGCTGATGCTTGCCAACAAAGGCGAAAAGCCGATTGAAGAAAAAATGCCAAAAGCATATCCTATCTTTATGGAGAAAGGGCTTAAAGTGATTTTCTATCTGTTATTGGATAAGAAAAATATTGGCCGTCCTTATCGCGATATAATGAATGCTACCGGTGTGTCGATCGGAACTGTCAAGAACATAATTGACGGAATGGTGTATCAGCAATTCGCACGAGTTGAAGGGAACAAGCGCTTTCTTACTAATATTGATAGGCTACTGAAGGTGTGGGCGACTAACTATGGGCTGATTCTGAAACCCAAACTATTGCAAACCCGTTTTGCATTCCGCGATGAAGAAAAGCGGAAGAATTGGAAAGAAATGACGCTTCCTGACGGTATGATGTGGGGCGGAGAACCGGCTGCTGCACTTACCGATGGATTTCTTACTCCGGGAGAGTTTACAGTTTATACTAATGTACCTGCCGCAACCCTAATGAAAACCGGTGCAGTTATTCCTGACACAGACGGAGATATTACCGTATATGAGAAATTCTGGACTGGAGAAGATACAGAGAATGTAACTCCGGCAATATTGACATACGCGGATTTGATGGATACAGCGAATAGTCGTTGCATCGAGGCTGCACAAAAGATAAAGGGAAATGAACTTAAATATCTCCTCTGAAAAGATAGACAATCCGCTGCTGGTTGAATTACTGCGTCAGCTTAATCGGACTTTTTCAAAAATCGGCAGCGACTTCTTTGTAATTGGCGCAACCGCCCGTGATATAATATTGCGTGTTCTTGCCAATACATCGGCAAGGAGAAAAACAAAAGACCTTGATATTGCCATAGCTGTAACTATTTCGCCAATGAAGAACGAGGGATACATCCGGAAGTATATGAACTTGACGGGTTTGACCTCACGATCGGCGGCGGTTATTGGCTGGCACATGATATTGCTGATTTGTTATCACAGGAACAGATTGCCTATTATGCAGACGTTCTCCGCAATGAGATAGAACGTGAGAAAGATAGCCGACTCGTGGTTCAAATCCTTGAAACGAGTAGGTCTGTTACTTCCTCCGAGGTACTTAAAGTATTACAGACCATTTCAGATGTATTCTCAAAAAGATTGACCGATGATTGATGTTGAAGTATTCTCTAAAGCCGGTATCGGGAAACATAATGAGGATTACGTTTTACACACAGAGATTGCGCCCGATATATCGTTGATTGTCGTTTGTGATGGAATGGGTGGATTGTCTTATGGCGCGGATGCGTCAAAAATTATCGCCCATAGCATCGAGAACTATCTTAGGCAAGACCTCAGTTCTCTCAATCCCGAACAATCCATAATAAATGCCTTACTCTACGCCAATGATGAGTTGGCGAAGGAGTGCGTCCGTCTCAAATCAAAGATGGGTGCATCAGTTGCTCTAACCTTATTTATGGGCAATGCTTGTTACTATACTTGGTTAGGAGATGTGAGAATATACCATGCAACCGGAGTTAAAACGGAGTTACTGACAAAAGACCATTTAGCGATTGAAGGCAACCACTCATTCCTCTCCCGTAGTATCAACGGCAAGGAATTCCGCCATATTCCTGAGGTTGGAGAGTTGGCAATAAGTAGTGGCGATGAAGTCTATATCGCTACAGACGGATACTATCTTCATAATAAAGTTGGGTCGCCGTCAGAATCAGTAATTACTGGCGATGATGATGCAACCATAGTTTGTATCAGATTGCAACAATTAGTAAACTAAAGAATAGGAATGCTCAGTCCCGGAAAGGCGAGTCTGTGATAAGCCGACAACGTAGGAAGACGGATTATCACTGTCTCGTCCCGTGGACTGCAACTACAAGCGGAAAGTGAATGAGGCTATGGCTACGCTCGGTGTTCAGTCGGTGCAGATAGGTGTGAAGCGGTCAATCGGTATCAGGCGAAGTCCGTTGCCGATTGACGGCCTCACACCGCCAACAATGCAGATCGCCCATTCTCTTTCTGCTTTGGTGTGTATGTTGATATTCGTATGGAATCAAGTAATCTTCTTCAACGAGGAGGAGTATTAACGTCCTTTTCGGAGATAATTTACTGAAAAATCAAACAAGGAGGCTAACAATCAAATGTTAGTCTCCTTTGTTTTGGCTTGGCTAAACGTGAAATTTGCGAACCAAATGCACACCATATATCAGCGAGTTATGATAGAAGCGAATCAGAGAGCGAACCAATGCGAATCAAATGCTGGACTTATGATAGCCAGTTTTCAACTTGCCAAGAAGCCAAAATCAAGTCGGTTCCTCTCTTCCTCTAATGTCTCTGGAAGATACTTGGCATACACCTTCTCAGTGACGGTTGTGGAAGCATGTCCTAATAAGCGATTGACTACAGACATTGCCATTCCGTCATTTAGGGCCATTACTGCAAATGAGTGCCGCGCCATGTGCATAGTTAATGAATGATTAAATTTCAATTTCTCACCTACCACTATAAGCGATTGATTGATGCACTTGGTAACTGTGTTTCGGCACTTATATAGAGTCTCCCGATTATCAAGATCAGTGTCATCATCAAGCATTCCGAATACAAATCGCTTATTTCCACATTTCTTTTTCCAACGCATTAGAATATCAATGGCTTCTGCGGTCAATGGTACTGTATGAGTTGTTGAGCGATAGTTTGCAGTCTTTACTA
Source organism: uncultured Porphyromonadaceae bacterium (assembly GCA_947178685.1). The sequence continues at coordinate 1,672 of CAMWZE010000208.1, read as the reverse complement.
ATATCTTCCTCATTTGCTTCTTGCCAAAGTCTATGTGCTTCCATTGCAAGGTCATTATGTCAACGACACGAAGACCGCAACAATGGAAAGCGAATAGAAACATATCAATGTATTCTTTACGCCTCGGTTCTTTTTCAGTCTTGGCATATTCAACCAATCTTCTCAGTTGCTCCTTTTCAAGATATTTCACCTCATTTTCCTCGCTCTCCGCATTGAACGATACCATTTTTGGCAGTCGCATACGCTTTATTTCAGCATACTCTGATTTTACCAATAGACCAAGATCGGCGGCACGTTCACAAGCGTCTATAAGTGGTGTTAAGGCGTGATTGATGGTTTCGTGAGAATTATCTTCGGTAGATTTTCGCCATTGTATGTATTGGCCTACAATCTCTTTGCTTATATCTCCTCATTAGTGTCCACTAAAAAATCATAAGAGTACTTTGAAATTATTGAAATTCAATTTGTTGTGAAGAAATTTGGAGTCAACGGATTTGATTTTATATTTACGGTCAGAATCAGGCCGCTATGAATAAAGACAGATACGTTTTCTCCCAATTAGTCCAGTTTATGGACCGTAATCACTTCAATTATCTCGTACGCAAGTATGATGGCGATAGGTATGTTAAGAGTTATACCTGTTGGAATCAACTGCTTACGCTGATGTTCGGACAACTGTCTAATCGTGAGAGCCTTCGTGATCTCATCGTAGCGATGGAAGCCCATGCGGGGAAACTCTACCATCTCGGCATCGGCAAATCCGTGACGCGGAGTAATCTTAGCAAAGCTAACGAGCAACGCGATTACCGCATTTTTGAGGAGTTCGCTTTCTATATGATTGAGGGGGCACGCAAGCGTAGGATACAGAAAATCTTTGAGCTTGACGGGCATGTCTATGCCTTTGACTCCACCACCATAGACCTGTGTCTATCGGTGTTTGAGTGGGCTAAGTTTCGCAAGCACAAGGGCGGAATCAAGATGCACACGCTTTACGATGTAGAGGCTCAAGTTCCTGCATTCGTGCATATTACAGAAGCAAAAGTCCATGATTCAAAGGTTATGCCAGAGATTCCGTATGAGAAGGGCGCGCACTATATCTTCGACCGTGGCTACAACGATTTCGGTAATCTTTACACGATAAATCGGATCGGTGCGTTCTTTGTCGTTAGGGCGAAAACCAATATCCGGTTCAAGCCTGAGACATGGAAACGGAGACTTCCCGAGAACGTTGTCTCAGACGCAATCGGCTACTTCACGGTTTATAAAAGCTCAAAGGATTACCCGGAAAACCTCCGTAAAGTAATCTGCATCGATCCCGAGGACGGTACCAGATACATATTCCTGACCAACAATCTGACTGCTTCCGCCGAGACAATCGCCGAGCTATACCGCAACCGATGGAGCGTGGAACTGTTCTTCAAATGGATCAAGCAGCATCTGCGTATCAAGAAGTTCTGGGGAACATCAGAGAATGCAGTACGCATCCAAATCTATTGTGCTATAATTACTTATTGCCTTGTTGCAATCGTACAGCACGATATGAAACTGGAACGGAGCATCTATGAAGTACTTCAGATTCTTGGAATCTCACTGACTGACAAGACTCATCTGAGAGACCTCTTCGACAAATCGAATTTCAAAAATGTCAATGTTCTCTATGGTTCAAGTGAAC
>CAMWZE010000207.1 GCA_947178685.1 uncultured Porphyromonadaceae bacterium | reverse complement strand
CATAATAACTATGCACGAAATAGACGTAGGAACCCTTTGGAATATCCTTGAAAAGCTTACTTTCGAGATTCGCTATCTTACTCCAGCCCATATGAGGCACTTTTATATCCGGGAGTTCCTGGAAGCGGCGCACTTTCGCATCGAAAATACCCATACACTCTACATCTCCCTCTTCGGAATGGCGGCACATCACCTGCATCCCGACACAGATACCCAACACCGGACGGCGCAGTTTCCAGATTACCTCCGGGAGTTGGAGCGCACGCAGATTTTCCATAGCTTCTGAAGCATTGCCTACGCCCGGAAGAATCACATGGCTCGCATTCCGTATTACCTCGGGATCGGATGTAAGCACCCATTCAGCTCCGAGTCTGTCAAGAGCGTTTCCAAGGGAACGTATGTTGCCCATATTGTAGTCGATCACTGCTATCATAATACACCTTTACTTGATGGAAGTTCGTAACTGAATGGATTTCGATGTATGGCCATGCGCAAGGCACGAGCGAATGCCTTGAACACACCTTCAATGAGATGGTGGTTGTTGTCACCGGTGGCCTCGATATGAAGATTACATTTCATGGCACAGCAGAGCGACTGAAAGAAATGACGGAACATCTCGGTGGGAGTGTCGCCCACATACTCGCGGGTGAAGGGTACGCTCCATTGAAATTCAATACGGCCCCCAAGATCTATGAGAACCATGGCACGGCTCTCATCCATGGGAAGCACGAAACCGTAACGCTCAATGCCTCGTTTGTCGCCAAGGGCCTTGAGGATAGCGTCGCCCAATGCTATCGCCACATCTTCCATTGTATGGTGTTCGTCAACCTCCAGATCACCTTTACATTTTACTACAAGTGATATTCCTGCATGGTGGGGAAGTTGCCAAAGCATATGGTCGAAAAATTTCAGACCTGTGTCGATCTCCGACTTGCCGTAGCCATCAAGATCTACTTCAACATGAATTTGGGTCTCAGATGTCGAGCGGTCGATGGTGGCGGAGCGTCCGTGTGAAAGGATAAACCGTGCTATCTCATGCCAATCGTCTGTGGCGAGCACACAGCCTTCAGGCAGATCACCTTCCTGTGGCTTTGCCAGCATTATTCCTTGTGCTCCCAGGTTTACGGCAAGCTGCATATCGGTGAGACGGTCGCCTATTACGAAAGATTCAGAAAGATCGTAGTCGCCGTCAATATATTCGGTGAGCATACCGATGCCCGGCTTGCGGGTAGGTAGATTGTCTTCAGGGAAGGAGCAGTCGATAAGCTGGTCGTCAAATTCCACCCCCTCTCCGGCAAGAGTCTTGAGCATCTTTTCGTGGGCCGGATGGAAGGTCTCTTCGGGAAAGGAATCAGTGCCGAGTCCATCTTGATTGGACACCATCACCAACTCGTATCCCTTCCCAACAAGAGAGCGCAAAGCTGAGATAACTCCGGGCACGAACTCCAGTTTTTCAAGAGAGTCGATCTGCTCATCTTCCGGCTCACGGATGATTGTGCCATCGCGGTCAATGAATATTGCTTTCATTTGTAATCTTTTATTAGTTGAATCACCCTGGTGTTCTCTTCCGGAGTGCCTACGGTGATACGGAGTGTATTTTCACAGAGAGGCATGCGCGAACGGTTGCGCACAATCACTCCATTTGCCACGAGATAATCATACATAGCATCGGCATCATCTGTCTTTACGAGAATGAAATTGGCATCCGTTGGATAGACCTTTTTGATTATCGGGAGTTGAGCCAATGCTTCTGAAAGACGTCTGGCCTCGCTTTTGATCTCAGGAATATGGTTGCCTGTGCCCAGGGCTATGCGACGCATAAGTTCCTCCTGAATCAGGCTGCTCATATTGTAGGGATACTTCACACGGTCAAAATATCCAATAATCTCCGGTATTGCAAAAGCCATACCTGCTCTCATTCCGGCCATTCCCCAAGCCTTGGAGAATGTGCGGAGCACTATCAGATTTGGATGTGCGGTGATGTCATGGATGAGAGAGCCTTGATCGGAGAAATCTACGTAAGCTTCATCTGCCACAACAATACCATTAAATCTGTCGGCGAGTTCAAGTATCTCCTGCTTTGGGAAGGCATTGCCTGTAGGATTATTAGGTGAGCAAATCCAGATTACCTTGCTGTGGGAATCAGCTACGTCAAGAAGACGAGCAACGGGTAGAGAGAAATCTTCGTTGAGTAAAACCTCCCGGAGCTCTATGTCGTTTATTTCCGCGGCAACCTTGTAGACCCCGTAACTTGGAGTGATGGCAATAGCATTATCGCGTCCCGGCTCGCAGAATATCCGGTAGACGAGGTCGATGGCCTCATCGCTCCCGGCACCTCCGATAAATATTGATTCTGCCGGCATAGTCATAAGATCCGCTATGGCTTTTTTCAGCAGTTTCTGGTGGGGATCCGGATAACGGTTTACGCCATTGGGATAGGGCGACTCGTTGGCATCGAGCCATACGGAAATATCGCCCCCTTTGAATTCATCACGGGCAGTGGAGTAGGGTTGCAGGGCGAGAATGTTTTTCCGGATATATTTGGTTATATCTTTCACGACAAGAAGTTTAAAGGTGAGGATTCAATCGGATATCTACGGCGAGGGCATGGGCATCGAGCCCCTCTGCATGTGCCATGGTTGTGATTACGTTGCCAAGTTCGGCGAGACCCTCATGAGAGAGCTCCTGATAGGTTATCTTATGCATGAAGCTGTCGATATTCACACCGCTGAATGAGCGTGCCCATGCAGAGGTTGGGAGGGTGTGATTGGTGCCGGATGCATAATCACCTGCGCTTTCGGGAGAGTAATTGCCTATGAAGACACTTCCGGCTGCTTTTATACGCCATGCCATATCCCACGGTTTGGCCATAGAGATAATCAGATGCTCCGGAGCATACTCGTTGGCGAAAGCCACCATATCCATGACATCCGGAATAATAATAATTCTGCTATGTGAAAGGGATCCTTCGATTGAGTCGCGACGCGGCAGAGTGTCGGCAAGACGTTCTACTTCGGAAGCCACAGCCTCAGCAATCTCTTGTGAAGCACACACGGCAATAGCCTGACTGTCGGGACCGTGTTCTGCTTGCGAGAGCATATCGGCGGCTACAAAAGAGGGTTTTGCCGTGTGATCACACATAACCATAACCTCCGACGGACCGGCCGGCATATCAATCGCCGTGATTCGGCTCACCAGCTGTTTTGCTTTAGTGACAAATCTATTTCCCGGGCCGAAGATCTTATGCACGGCAGGGATGCTTTCAGTGCCGAATGCCATTGCTGCCACGGCCTGCGCACCACCTATACGGGCTATTTTGTGTATTCCACACAGTTTGGCTGCGAAAAGTATCTCGGGAGAAATTCCGTGAGTGCCATTTTCCGGCGTGCAGAGAATCACTTCCTTACAACCGGCTATGCGAGCCGGTATGGCAAGCATAAGTACGGTTGAGAAGAGCGGAGCCCGTCCTCCCCGTATGTAAAGACCCACTTTGTCGATTGCTACCGCTCTCTGGAGGCATCTCACTCCTGGAGTGGTTGTCACCTCAACCGGTACAGGGAGTTGAGCGCGATGGAACTTCTCGATATTTGCGGCTGCCATGCGAATGGCGTGGGCCACGTCAGGGCTTACTTGCTTTGCGGCTTCATTTATCTCTTGTTCGGAGAGTAGGAGAGAACTACCTTTAAATCCGTCGAAGCGTTCGGCATACTCGAAGAGAGCTTTATCACCGTTCTGACGCACATTTTCGATAATCTCCTCTACGGCGCGCTGGATATCGTTGTCGGAAGGAATGTTTCTTTCGCAGAGCTTCTGCCATTCGCTCCGCGCAGGATTCATTATGATTTCCATATACTCTTATCGGATTACATTTTCGAGCGCTAACACAAGAATGTCTTCTGCGCCGATACTCTTTAATTGTTCAATCTTCTCCCAAAGCGTGTCTTCGTGGAGCACGGCGTGAAGCGACACCCAAGCTTCGTCGGCAAGCGGTAGCACTGTGGGGCTTTTCATGCCCGGGAGAATAGCGACGGCTTCATCAACTTTCTCCTTCGGAAGATTCATAAGCACATATTTCATTCCTCTGCTTTCGAGAATAGAGGAGAAGCGGAACATCAATTTGTCGATATCCTTTCTTTTCTCTTCGTCGATATGGGGATTGCCTATGAGTACAGCCTCGGAATGAATCACTGTTTCCTCTTCGCGCAGGCCGTTCTGAATAAGAGTGCCTCCTGAGGAAACGATATCGAATATGGCATCGGCCATACCCACTGCGGGCGCAACCTCAACAGAGCCGGCTATCTCATGCACGAAGGCGTGGATTCCATTCTCCGAGAAATAGTTGCGGAGGATTACGGGGTATGATG
>CAMWZE010000206.1 GCA_947178685.1 uncultured Porphyromonadaceae bacterium | reverse complement strand
TGAGGGTCTCACCGACGATGCCTACACAGAGCGCGCGCTCCTCTATCGTGAAGGTAAGAATCTCGAACTTGAGATCATACCCCTCAATATCCAGGATATTCTTGCCGGACGTGCCGAGGACGTTGAGCTCAAGCGTAACGATATGCTCGTGATAACAAGTGTGCATGAGCTTGCCGACCGTGGTGCGGTCACCATCCGTGGACAAGTGGCTCGCCCCGGCTCATTCCCCTATGCCGACAACATGACCATCGAAGACCTTCTTCTTCAGGCCGGCGGTCTCCTCAAGGGTGCATCTACAGCTCGTGTAGATATCGCACGCCGTATCATCGACCCCGAATCGCTCGCACCCACAGAGCAGCTTGCCGAGATTTTCTCTGTTGCAATTGAGGGTGGCCTTGAGAAAGATGCTAAAAACAGGGAGTTCGTGCTCCAGCCTTACGATGAGGTATACGTAAGACGCAGCCCCGGTTATGCGGCACAGGAGCAGGTGTCTATCACCGGTGAGGTGTTGTTCGAAGGACAATATACCATCGAGACCCGCAACGAGCGTGTGTCAAGCTTCATTCGCCGTGCCGGCGGCATCATCGAGGGTGCTTATATAAAGGGTGCACAGTTCACCCGCCGAATCTCCGAAGAGGAATACCGTATGCGTCAGGAGACTCTCCGTATGGCCATGCAGAACCAGTCGGGCGAGGGTGATTCAATCGCCATGAGTAAGCTCCAGGTATCTGACCGTTACAGTGTGGGTATCGACCTTGAGAAGGCTCTTGCCAACCCCGGAAGCACCTACGACCTCGTGATGCAGCCCGGCGACCAGCTGTTCGTGCCGGAGCTACAGAGCACCGTCAAGATTGCCGGCGACGTAATGTATCCCAACACCGTGGTGTACGTTCCCGGAAAGAACCTGAAATACTATGTCGATCAGGCCGGTGGCTATGGCCAGCAGGCCAAGAAGAACAAAGCATTCGTAGTATATATGAATGGTTCGGTTGCCAAGGCTAAAAAGAATACCCCGATTGAGCCGGGTTGCCAGATCATCATACCGTCGAAACCGATGAAGGACGGAACAGACTGGACCAAGATCATGGCTCTCGCCACCAGTGTAGGATCTGTAGCGACAATGGCCGCTACCGTAGCTAACCTATTCAAGAAATAAAACCCGACAGCGGCCCGGCCGCTTTTGAAAGATTACCTATTATGCAGGAAGATATAGATTACAGAGATGACGCTTCCGATGAGAAGGAGATAGATCTCCTCGAACTCGCCATGAAGCTCTGGGATCAGCGCAAGAAGCTGATCATCTGGAGTGTCTGCGGCGCTGTATTGGGACTCATAATCGCGTTCAGCATACCACGTGAATACACTGTCGACGTAAAGCTCGCTCCGGAGGTCACCGATAATAAAGCCGCTTCAGGCGGTCTCGGCGCCCTCGCATCAATGGCAGGTCTTGGCTCAAGTGCAAACGGCACTGACGCCGTTTACCCTCAGCTTTATCCTGATGTGGTCAGCTCAGTACCCTTCGTCACAAGTCTTTTCAATGTCGAGGTGCCCCTCACTGAAGATGAAGACCGCGAAGGTCCCGACAAGATGACTGTAGAGCAGTATATGGACGAGGAGGTGAAAGCTCCATGGTGGGGTGTTATCACCGGCGCTCCATTCAAGCTTCTCGCTCTCCTTAAAGGAGGCGATGATGAGGAGGATGGTGACAAACCTCTTGATAATTTCCGCCTCACAAAGGCTGAGTCTAAACTCGTGGAGGCCCTAAACAAACGCATCACAGCCAATGTCGACCAGAAGACCAGCGTTGTCACAATCAGCGTGCAGATGCAGGATCCTCTTGTCTCTGCCGTGCTCGCCGACACTGTGGTGTCCCGTCTTCAGGAGTACGTGACCGACTACCGCACCAATAAAGCGCGTCAGGACCTTCTATATGCCGAGACTCTAAACGAGGAGGCCAAGAAGGACTATTACGACGCTCAGCAGAAATATGCCGAGTATCTCGACCGCAACCAGGGTCTTGCTTTCCAAAGCGCCCGCATCACCAGCGACCGCCTACAGAACGAGGCCAGCCTCGCTTTCAGTCTCTACAACCAGACTGCCCAGCAGGTGCAGAAAGCTAAGGCCAAAGTGCAGGAGACTACTCCCGTGTATGCTATCATAACTCCGGCCACCGTCCCTGTAAAGCCCACAAGCCCCAGAAAGGTGCTTATCCTTATCGGTTTCACTTTCCTCGCTTTCGTGGCTTGCGCTGCCTGGATTCTCTTCGGAGAGCCTATGTTGCAACAACAGAAAGAGAAGCGGATGGAGAACCGGAAAGAGTCTGAAAAGGTGAAGGTGGATTAGAGGGAGAATAGAATGAAATTTTATTTATCCATCCTAATGGTTATAGCAGGAGCCCCGGTTTTCGCCGGGGCTTTTTCTACTTTACCCGGCGACTCCATAACTTCCAATAAAACCGACTCACTCGACATCTCCGGCCTCTTCAGTGTATTCTCTGACTCAACTGACAACAAAACCTCCAAATCTCCCGTGGTGACTTTCCCGGATGGCTCACAATACAAACCGACCGACACAGGGAGCATTCTCGATATCCTTATTGGCTCCCGCAGCAAGAAAAAGGGAGAGAAGAAATCCAAGCGTAAGGAAGCATCCTCCGACAATGTTCTGAACTATATGACCAAGGCCTATGCCGATCATGGATTCTATCAGAGCGGACACTGGGATGATGCCGAAGACTGGACGTCCATCACCCGAAACATCACTCTCCCCGATTACAACCCTGCCGACTTCTATCGCCCCGTACGCGGCCGCGTGACCTCCCTCTATGGTTTTCGCCCATCTTTCGGACGCATGCATAAAGGGATAGACCTCTCCCTCAACATCGGTGACACAGTAAGAGCCGCCCTACCTGGCGTGGTCGCCAAGGTGGCCTACGATCCCGGGGGATACGGGCATTACGTAGTTTTGGTCCACAACAACGGAATGGAAACACGCTATGCCCACCTGCAAGCACCCATAGCCACTACAGGCGCTATGCTTTCGGCCGGAGACCCTCTCGGATTAGGTGGAAATTCAGGGAATTCCACCGGTCCCCACCTTCACTTTGAAATTCGCTACCGTGGCACGGCAATTGATCCCTCCTCCCTTTTTATCTTCTAAACAAATTTGTATAAAAGGGGATTTTTTTGTAATTTTGTAACATAATAGCCAAATTCCGAGCCGGCATCACACACGCTGTGACTCGAATTGGTTCAAGCAATGACAAATATTTGAACATCAGAATAATATGGCAGACGAAACAGAACTGCAGGATGTGCAGGCGCAGGATTATGTAGCAGACAACATTCAAGTGCTTGAAGGGCTTGAGGCTGTGAGAAAGCGCCCCGCCATGTATATCGGCGACATTTCCGGACGTGGACTACATCATCTTGTTTACGAGGTCGTTGACAACTCTATTGATGAGGCATTGGCCGGATATGCCAATGACATCAAAGTCACTATCCTTGAAAACAACTCTATCCGTGTCGACGACAACGGACGAGGCATCCCCGTTGACATGCACGAGAAGATGCACAAGCCGGCTCTCGAAGTGGTGCTGACCGTGCTCCACGCGGGTGGTAAATTCGATAAGGGTTCTTACAAAGTCTCCGGCGGTCTCCACGGAGTCGGTGTCAGCTGCGTTAACGCTCTCTCCGACTATCTGCGCGCCGAGATTCATCGCGACGGTAAGGTGCATATGCAGGAATATGCGTTCGGTAAGCCTACCTGCGACCTGCAGGTTATCGGCGAAACCGACCACACCGGCACTACCATCATATTCCACCCCGATGCTTCCATCTTTACTGAAACCATCTACGATTACGAAACCCTCGCCAATCGTCTTCGCGACCTCGCTTACCTGAACGCGGGTATCACACTTACCCTTACAGATATGCGTGAAATCGACGAGAAGGGGGAGCCGAAACGCGATGTATTTTACAGTGAGGAGGGACTCAAGCAGTTTGTAAAGTATCTCGACCAAGGGAAGGAACCTCTTATTGAGGATGTGATCCATCTCAACACTATGCGCAACGGAGTGCCCGTTGAGGTGGCGATGACCTACAATACATCTTTCTCTGAAAATATATTCTCCTACGTCAACAATATCAATACCATTGAGGGTGGCACACATCTCACAGGCTTCCGCCGTGGTCTCACCACTACCCTCAAGAAGTATGCCGACGACAACCATCTTCTCGACAAGCTCAAGATCGAGCTCTCGAAGGAGGACTTCCGCGATGGTCTCACTGCCGTAGTGTCGGTGAAGGTGGCTGAACCTCAGTTCGAGGGCCAGACAAAAACCAAACTAGGCAACAATGATGTAGCCGGTGTGGTACAGAC
>CAMWZE010000205.1 GCA_947178685.1 uncultured Porphyromonadaceae bacterium | reverse complement strand
GGGCATACACCGTGATAAGGTAAAGATTTGCATCATCCTCTTTACCCTCTTCTTCAAGTGCCTCTCGCGCGGCCTCTCGCGCGGCATTCTTTATACTTGCCGGCAAACCGGTAGTATCCTTTTCTGTAATCCACATCCTTAGCTCCGGATCAGCCATAGCATTTGTTACGTTCTGTGAGAACTTAACATTGAGATCCGAAAGTTCGGAAGAAAGACGGCGATACCTCTCGCGATCCTCCCCCTGAAGATTGGCGCCGCTTTCCGCGAATCCCCGGTAAGTCTCCTCTATAAGGCGCATTGCCTCCGGTGAGATATCAACACGTGAATCCCTGTTATCATACACACTCTTTATACGCTTCCACAACTCCTCGTTAAGCAGTATATTGGTTGAATGCTCTGAAATAATCGGAGTCACCTTAGCCATGATGTTCATCAACACTGTGTCGCCGAGTGCCGACTCAAGATTACTGAGGGTGAGCACCGATTGATTTAGCATTGAGCCGCTTCTGTCAAATGCAGCGATGGTATTCTCAAAGGTAGGCGCCTCCTTTGATGAGGTAATGGCATCTATCTCTTTGTTGTGAATAGTTATAGCCTCTTGTATAGCAGTCTCATAGTCTGAGCTCTTGATTTTGTCAAAAGCCACTGCCTGATGTGGAGCATCGGATGTTTTAAGTAGTGGATTAATTTGTCCACTTTCTGCTTCTGTCTTTATAGTCATAAGCGATATTGCTGTTAATGTTCCTAATATTAATCTTTTCATCTATATAACAATATTTCCTCTTATTCTGTCAATTTCCATGCCAAACTTAAAGGGGAAGCAAGTCTGGCTGACCGCTCCCCCTCCTGATTGGATATTTTATGTGAATGATTACTCTTCAATACCTTCCATTACAACCTCTATACGGTTCTTCCCGTTATAGAGACTCTTCATGAACTTATTGAGGTCGGCCAAAGTCACATTCTCTATAGTCTGACGCATACCGGTGATCATATCTATTCCTCTCATATAGCTCATCAAGTTGGAATTCCAATAGCCATTGGTCTTCTCATTGATCTCAAGCTGCTTGAGCATAGCCTGCTTCACCTTATTGAACTGCTCCTCATTTGCTCCCTCCTTAAGAAGCTTGAGCCACTCTGCCTGTGCACGGTCTATCAGTGACTGCTGCTGCTCTTTATTGGTGGTGAACTGATACATAAGTGCCCAGTAACCGGTGTTGGGATTAAGATATGAACCCACGCCTGCACCATAAGTGCCACCTTCCTCCTCTCGGAGAGTCTCGGTGAAAATTAAGTCGAGCACATCAGCCACCATATCAACCATCACACTATTTCTCTGGTTGTACGGAAGATTGTTGTCGCTGAATATATCAAACACCATAGTAGCCGGAGTCTGCATCTTCTGCTTGAACTGGCTCACATTTGTGCCCTCTGCCATCTTCATGGAGGTTATCTCCTTAACCTCGTTTACCTTACCTGTGGGAAGTGTGGCTATATACTGCTCAAGCAGAGGCTTGAGCATCTCAACGTCAACGTTGCCGGTAAAGATGAAAGTATAATCGGCGGCATTGCCAAGAATCTCCTTAATCATACCGAGCATTTTGGGATAATTGGCGGCATCCAAGGTTGCGAGTGTTGGATTCTGCATCATCGCATTATCAGGATACTGAGCTTTCTTGACTGCATCCGAGAAGATTCTTGCAGGTGTCTTCTCGGCATTCTGCAAAGCCACTCGGCCACGATCTAAATTCACATTATATGTGGCCTGATCCTCACCAAGGTCAGTGAATACGGTATAAACGAGTTCCATAAGCACCTTAAGATCCTTCACTGTTGAGGAACCGCCGAGAACATCTGTAAAGGCGTTGACAGAGAAGCTTACACCGGCCTGCTTACCTGCGAGATATTTCGAAAGTGTCTTGGTGTCAAACGGACCCTTTTTCGATGAAGCGAATGCTGTGCCGATAAGCTGCAAATTCGCAGCCTCCGACTGGGGATAGGTTCTCTGGCCACCCTCTCTGTAAGCTGTGAGAAGAATTTCGTCTGCTGCGTAATCAGTTGTCTTGATCACTACCTTAACACCATTTGAGAGTGTAACCACCTGAGTGCCGGTCTTGGGATCTTCTGTCACACTTTTCACCGAGCCGGGTGTCGGGAGCTTGGCAATAAGCGGTTCGGTGATCACTTCATCAACGTATGCTTCATATTGTTAGTTCATTGCATTCTTTATACTACCTATCATCACATCCTCAGCCACCATTTGCATACCTTCACGAGTAGGCTCTGTGGAGACAACAACCATATTCTTGTCTGACAGAATCTGAGTGCACACCTGGTTGAGTGCGGCAACGGGTATATTCGGGAGCACCATCTTGAGCAATTCATACTCTTTCTCCACGCCGGGTGCCGGATCGTTGTCGATAAAGGAGCGGATTATCTCGTTTGCATACGCATCGTTGCTGGTCTTATCTCTTTCGTTGTAGCTATTCTCCATAGAAGAGAGCACCTCATCTCTCACACGGTCATATTCGCTCTCTGTGAAGCCTGTCTTACATGCACGAGCCACAATGGCCATTACCTCCTCTACAGCCGGGAGAGTCTCGCCTTTCGGTATGGCAACAATATTGAATGAGTCTTTGGTCTTGGAAACGTAGAAGTTTCCGAAATACACACCGGCCTGTGAATACTTACAATTGGGCTCTTGAGAAGCTTCTCCAAGACGATTGTTTATGAGCATCTGTATGAGCATCTTTACAATATTGTCCTGGATATAGATCTCCTGAGTGTTGCGATACTCGAAAGGAACTTTGTCGCTCTTAATTGAGATAGTGGTTCTGGGCATACGAAGCTCGGGATCTGTGAACGTCACGTAAATCGGCTCTTCGTTATCACTTACAACCGGATATTCTCTGGGAGCGGCATCTGCAGGCATCGGAATCTCGGAAAACATCGATATCACCTTCTTCTCCATAGCCTCGGCATCAAAATCGCCAACAATAACTATTCCCTGCTGATCCGGACGATACCATTTCTTGTAATAGGCTCTCAGTGCCTCCGGTTTGAAATTCATTACAACCTCCATCTTGCCGATAGGCATCTGCTGATACTGATACTCCTTATATATTTTCGGCAGTATCTGTGTATACATACGCGTGTTGGCATCATTGCGCTGGCGCCATTCCTCTTGTATCACACCTCTTTCGGCGTCAATTTCCGCCTCTTCAAGAAGAAGATCGCCGCTCCAGTCTTTGAGCACAAGCAGCACGCTGTCCATAAGGGGATGATCGGTAGTCGGCACATTATTGATATTATATACCGTCTCATCAAAAGATGTATAGGCATTGATATCATTTCCGAAACGTATCCCCTTACTCTGGAGATAATTCAACATATTCTTACCGGGATAATGCGCAGTGCCGTTGAAGGCCATATGCTCGAGAAAGTGTGCGAGACCAAGCTGTTCCTGAGTCTCAAGAGTCGAGCCCACTTTCTGTGCTATATAGAAATTTGCACGTTCTTTGGGCATCTCATTGTGCATGATGTAATAGTTAAGTCCGTTAGGCAACACACCATGTCTCACTTTCGGGTTTAGTGGAAGGGGGGTGAGTTGGGGCACCTGGGCGTTTATGCCAAAGACACCTATCAAGGCCATCACCAGCCCTACTGCTTTTCTGATCATAGGTTATGAAATTTATAGATTATGAAAATTTATTTATAAGTATGTGTCACGATTAATTAAGTAGCTGCGAAAAATGATACTTAATATAGTTCTTATCGCTCTCTGAGACGATATTTGAAACCGTTTTCTGTTATAATAGATCTCCATTATAACCTATAAAACGGCATCTGCTCTCATCCGTATATGTCTTCAATCAAATATATCATCAATTTTTGACACTTTATCAGCTGCAAATATTAGTCGTTTAAACTTTTTCTTTGATTGGATTTAGACAGCTTTCGGAGGTAACTGTTTTAAGTTAGAATTAATCAGAATTTACTACAGTTGCGACCTCTTTCAGGATATTCCATTCATAAGAGCGTATATCGAAAGTCCCGAAACGGATTTTATTCCGGTTTTAGCTGTTATATTCTTGCGGTGAGTTATCACAGTATTGATTGAGATGGAGAGTTCATCGGCTATCTCCTTATTAATTTTTCCCTCCACCAGAAGTCGAAGCACCTCTTTCTCTCTTACAGACAATTCCCCCGGTATATCTTTTTCAGAAGATATTGTCTCAAGTAAAGAAGCCACTTTCTCTCCTATAACGGTTTCGTCATCTTCCGAAAGCAACATGTGCGATAAGTCTCCCGAATAAAGACTACTTCCGTCAAGATACAATAGTGTCTTATGCCGACGTGGCATAAAAAAATCTGTATTTGTCACAAATGTTTCGGGATCGGTAATG
>CAMWZE010000204.1 GCA_947178685.1 uncultured Porphyromonadaceae bacterium | reverse complement strand
AGTTGACGCTCCCGAGTTCATCACTAATGTTGTGATGCCTATCAATGCTCAGGATGGCGACCTTCTCCCCGTTTCTACCTTTAAGGATGATGCCGACGGCACATGGCGTCAGGGCACTGCCGCTTATGAGAAACGTGGTGTGGCAGCTTTCGTTCCCGAGTGGAATCCCGAGAACTGTATCCAGTGTAACAAATGTTCCTTCGTTTGTCCTCACGCTGCTATCCGTCCGTTCGTGCTCACTCCCGAGGAGATGGCAAAGGCTCCCTTCGGCGAGGATCATTCAATCCCGGCAATCGGCAAGATGTTCGTGCCCGGCTCTCGCTTCGTTCAGCAGGTTGACGTGCTCGACTGTCTCGGTTGCGGCAACTGCGTTGAGGTATGTCCCGGCAAGAAGGGCCAGAAGGCTCTCAGCATGAAGCATGAGGAAACTCAGATTGCCCAGCAGGCTAATTGGGACTTCTGCGTTAAGGAGGTGTCTTCAAAGGCTAAGCTTGTTGACGTTAAGGCTAACGTTAAGAATAGCCAGTTCTCTCAGCCGCTCTTTGAGTTCTCAGGTGCTTGCTCCGGTTGTGGTGAGACTCCTTATGTAAAACTTATCACCCAGCTCTTCGGCGACCGTGAGGTTGTGGCAAACGCTACCGGCTGCTCATCAATCTACTCCGGTTCTGTTCCTTCAACTCCTTACACCACCAACGAGAAGGGTCAAGGTCCGGCTTGGGCAAACTCCCTCTTCGAAGACTTCTGTGAGTTCGGTCTCGGTATGCACCTTGCTTATGAGAAGATGCGTGCCCGTCTCGTTGAGGCTTGCAACGCTATCGTAGCAAGTGCGGAGGCTCCGGAGGAGATCAAGGCCGCTGCTTCTGCATGGCTCGAGGCTCGTGAGGATGCCAACCTTTCTCGTGAGAAGGGTGAGGCTCTCTTGGCCGCAGTTACCAAGAACGGTTGTCCCTGCTGTGAGAATGGCAAGAAGATTGTTGAGCTTGCTCATTACCTCACTAAGAGAAGCCAGTGGATTATCGGTGGCGACGGCGCAAGCTACGATATCGGTTTCGGTGGTCTTGACCACGTTATCGCTTCCGGCAAGAACGTCAACCTCCTCGTGCTCGATACTGAGGTTTACTCCAACACAGGTGGCCAGTCTTCCAAGTCTACTCCTATTGCAGCTATCGCTAAGTTTGCCGCTGCCGGCAAGCGCGTGCGTAAGAAAGACCTCGGCATGATTGCCACTACCTACGGCTACGTTTACGTGGCTCAGGTGGCTATGGGTGCCGACAATGCTCAGACTCTCAAGGCTATCCGTGAGGCTGAGGCTTATGATGGTCCATCTCTCATCATCGCTTACTCTCCCTGTATCAACCATGGCATCAAGGGTGGCATGGGTCGTGCACAGGATGAGGAGAAGAGAGCTGTGGAATGCGGCTACTGGCACCTCTGGCGTTATAATCCCGACAATGAGCTCAAGGGTGAGAATCCTTTCACTCTCGACAGCAAGGAGCCCGACTGGAGCAAGTTTAAGGATTATCTCAAGGGTGAGGTTCGTTTCGCATCTCTCTTCAAGATGCAGCCCGATGCAGCTGAGGAACTCTTCCAGGCTGCTCAGGACAACGCTCTCTGGCGCTACAACAACTACAAGCGTCTCGCAGCTCAGAGCTGGGGCGTAGATCCCGAGATGACTCCCGAGGAGGAAAAACTCCGCAAGGAATAAGAAAATAACAACGCAATAAAAAATGCCCGTGACTGCTGAGTCACGGGCATTTTTTATTGCGTTGTTATTACATTTTTATGAAATCTGCGACCAGTCGACACTTCGCGCAAAACGAAGTTGAAGTTCGTTGGCCACTATTTCTGCTGAAGCTTGAGAAAGTCTTAGCGACGGCTCTTCCGGCTGAGTAACGGGAGTGGAAGTGGAATTCTCAACGGTTGAAGTTGGCGAGGATGTAGATGAGGAGTGTGAAGCGCCGATAAGTTCGGGAGTGCCTCGGAGAATAGCTTTGGCCACCTCCCGTGCCCGGGAGAGAATCTGTCCGTCACGGGCAAGATCGGAAACCCTGAGATTAAACGCCAGGCCACTCTGCTGAGTGCCCTCCATATCACCCGGCCCACGCAATTTCATATCGGCCTCTGAAATAAGGAAACCATCGGTGGTTTCAGTCATTATGTTAAGCCGTTTCTTGGTGTCCATACCGGAATTTGCCTTACCCATCAGGATGCAATAGCTTTGGTCGGCTCCACGCCCTACACGTCCTCTCAACTGATGAAGCTGCGACAGTCCGAACCGCTCGGCATTCTCTATAACCATAACCGATGCATTCGGGACATTCACACCAACTTCGATCACTGTAGTGGCTACCATTATACGGGCCTCTCCTCTCACAAAAAGATCCATCTGGGCATCCTTCTCCGCCGGCTTCATCTTTCCATGCACGAAGCAGACACGAAAACTCGGGAATGTATCGCAGGTGCGCTCATAGCCCTCCTGCAGACTCTTCAAATCAAGCTTATCATTCTCCTCTATAAGTGGATATACAATATAGACCTGCCTA
Source organism: uncultured Porphyromonadaceae bacterium (assembly GCA_947178685.1). The sequence goes on along the minus strand of CAMWZE010000204.1, from coordinate 1,887 downwards.
CCCTCTCTGAGTTGGGAATAGATCAGACGGTCTACCTCATTGCGGTTGGAATCATATCGAAGGAGTGTGGTGATCGGCTTACGGCCCGGAGGCAATTCATCAATCACCGACACCTCAAGATCTCCGTAAACCGTCATGGCAAGTGTGCGGGGAATTGGGGTGGCTGTCATTACAAGGACATGAGGTGCAACCTCGTTTTTTGTCCACATTCTTGCTCTCTGGGCCACACCGAACCGATGTTGCTCATCTATCACAGCCAGACCTAAGCGTTTGAACTTAACAGTATCCTCAATCAATGCATGGTGCCTACAATAATATCTATCTCGCCTGATTCCAGCCCGGCATGTATCTCTCGTCGGGCGACCGTGCGGGTGCTCCCGGTAAGCAATGCCACCTTCACACCTATAGGCTCAGCCCATTTGGAGAGTGTTTCATAATGTTGGGTTGCCAGAATCTCCGTAGGAGCCATCAGGGCTCCCTGGCATTGATTGTCTACCGCCATAAGAAGCGACATGAAAGCCACCATTGTCTTTCCCGAGCCCACATCCCCCTGAAGCAGACGGTTCATCTGCCGTCCGGTGCGCATGTCGGCCCGTATTTCACGAAGCACACGCTTTTGTGCCCCGGTAAGTTCAAACGGTAATACGTTATAGAAAAATCCATTGAATTTTTCTCCGATGGTAGGGAACGTATACCCGGGAATCCTTACACTCCTCTCCATTGAGTAGCGAAGTATGTGCATCTCCACATAAAACAATTCCTCGAACTTCATTCGCTCAATGGCTTTCTGCAACTGCCGCGCATTATCGGGGAAATGCATCTGGCGCAAGGCCTCCCCTATCGGCATAAGATGGAGCCGCTCCACTATCTCCTGTGGCAACGTCTCCTGAATGGATGAGAAACCGGGATGAGAGAGTACATTGCTGATAATAGTCTGCACCAAGCGCATGGAGAAACCTTTCTTACGCATGTTCTCGGTGATGGTGTAGACACCTCTGAAACCTGTGGGTGGTTTGGCCGGATCATATACCTCAATTTCCGGATGCACCATCGAATAGCTGCCTCGGTAGAAAGAGGGCTTGCCGAATATCACATAGTCTACCCCCGGTTTATACATATTCTGAATAGCCTGCAACTTGGAGAACCATACCACCTCCATTAGTTTTCTGCCATCCGAAAAAATGCCTTGAAGACGTTGCTTGGCTCCTTCACCCTCCTTATTGAAACTTATGAACTGCCCCTTTATCTGAAGAGCCGGAAGGTCGGCGCCATCAAGTTCGGCTATGGAATAGAAGCGGCTTCTGTCGACATGACGGAACGGGAAATAGTAAAGCAAATCGCGAAAGTTCACGATCTCAAGCTCGGTCTTCAAGGTCTTTGACCTTGTTTCGCCTACACCCTTAAGAAACTTTATGTCTGTGTCAAAAAAAGTCACCTCTCTGCTCTATTAACAGGGATTTCGAAATTCTGTGTTTTACTCTATCGATCGGGAAAGAAGAAGTGAAGCTATCTCTATATCCCCCGGATTTGTGATCTTCATGTTCAGATTGCTCCCTTCGAAAAGCACCGGCTTCAAACCGGCCGCCTCAAAAGCGCTCGCGTCGTCGGAGAACACGGCTTCCGGCTGACGGGCATAAGCATCCTTGAGAAGATCCGAACGGAAAACCTGTGGCGTCTGAACGGCTACATATTCACTTCTGTCGACTGCTTCACTACCGGAACCGGAAACATGACGTAAAGAATCTGTGACCGGAATCGCCGGGACAGCTCCCCCTGATTCAGAAGCTGCTTTCCAGCCGCGGGCTATCATCTCTTTTCCGACCAATGGACGTGCGGCATCATGAACGGCAATCAAAACATTATCTGATGAGGGAATCGACTCAATTC
>CAMWZE010000203.1 GCA_947178685.1 uncultured Porphyromonadaceae bacterium | reverse complement strand
TAATCAACCGTCTTTCATCTCCGGAACAGGTTGCCACATTCTCCAGCGACTCCTTGCTTCCGGCTATTGCCGACGAAGCACACCTTAAGTTATCAGACACCGGAGGCGGCAATAAAATGCCCCAAGATCGTATTCTATTCTATGTCTGACAATGGATCCAAGATTTATGTGATAGTCGGTTAGATCTTGAAATCACTCAACATTGGTCTTTCTTCTGACCATTAGGAATCGTATATTAAAATACGCCAGCGTAGGTAAGACCGTAAAATACTTTAGACGTGCCGTTAATAATACAGAGGCCGTGCCGTAATTTTCAGTTCATTACGACACAGCCTCTTCAATCCCAATCTTTTCTACCTTATCTTACCCCTGACGATCTGTTTATCGTCTGAGACACACTATCATCACTCTTTCACAAGACGAATGCCAGATATAACAGCATGGTTGGTGGCAATATTCATATTCTCATTCTCAGGGCGGAACTCCAGACCAACGATATGCTCTCCGGGGGTCAGATTCACCTTTACCGAATTGCTCCAGCCATACTCATCCCAGTTGTCACGACCACGATGCGGTAGCACCACCAGTCCTTCTCGCTTGCCGTCAACCGTAAGAGTACGTATCGCACACTTATTCTCGGTGTTGACAGGACCGTTGCCGTTGGCATAGTTGACACTTACATAATATATCCCCGGTTCGTCTACCTTGACAGGAATATTAAGAATGGATGTCTTGTCGTTGCTGACATTACCAACACCCACATAAGTCTCTTTACGCGTGGAACGAGGCTCGGAAGCAAAGCTTTCAATACCATCTGCAGAAACCCCTATTATCTGATATTCACCCGGGGCAGACGCATCAAAGGTTGTGGCATGTGTGCGGGCCACCTCCTTACCATCTTTCAGAACGATATATTCCCCTATATACTCTATGGGATTCCATACAAGTTTATTACCTTCAAGCCATGCTATAGGAGTGATCGGTGTGCTTCTCTGAACCGTCTCATTGAGTCCGAGTACGGGCAATGTATTGTCAGCCATCAGAATCTCCACTTTCATATTACCTTTGGCCTTCTTGGCCGGAATGAAAGGAGCCTGCTCCTTTCCATTGACCTTGAACGACCTGATTTCATTGCCGTAGCCACTCACGGTGATATCAAGGTTGGCATCCCGGTATTTGAATCCGTTTAACGAACGGGTAGCCCCCAAAGCCTTCGGAACAAAGGGATGAAAAGCCAACCCATCTTTTTCAAAATCGATACCGAACAGAATCTTATGGGTAAGTGCGATATTACCACTGAGACACCACAACATGTTGGAGGAATTAAGCTCTGTGGCTATATCCCCATTCTCGATATTATAATTCTCCTTGTTGGTACAGAAAAGGGCAGCCGGACGGAATACATTTCCTATTGCCTGCATCACACCCTCCTCATTTCCGACCTTGGCGTTGGCAAGTGCCCACCAAGAACCAACCCAAGGCCAAAGCGACTTATTGTGGTAAGCGGGCATATCAGGAATGGAAGGATAGAAAGTTGCTACGCCGAAAGGTGTGGTAGGGTTATTGACAGTTATACTCTTAGCCCTATCTGCAGGGGCCACATTCCACATCACTGCTAATGACTCACCGAGAGTCTCTGCACGCGGATTGGTAATAAGATTGTCACGCCCGTATAGATACATGGCGTAGTATCCCTTGTCGTCCATCCACAGATTACGATTTACCGCTTCTGTAATTCTCTCGGCCTGCGCAAAAGCATCCTTGGCAACATCCTTATGACCGAGAATAGTGGCAATCTCACCGAGCACTTTCCAAGCCTCCGCATGGACAACGGAGGTGGAGAGAGTCTCGGTATTGTAAATATCAGCACATTGTACCCATCGGGGATGGCTCTGTTCACGCCAGTCGATAAAGGAGGTCTCACCCTTTACAAGCCCGGTCTCCGTATCGTAAAATGCAACCCGGTCAGTCTCAAGCGAACGCTTGATAATAGGATAGATATATTCGAGCCATTTCCGGTCGCCGGTAACCTTGTATACCTCCCATGCGGCCACACACCAGATCTCGCGATCGGTTGACACCGGCCATGCACCACCACTACCGGTGTCTTGTATGATTCTTCCCATCGGATCTATCTTCTTCATCAATGATATCATCGATGCCTCAGGCTGCAGATAAGCCATCGAGAGAAGAATTGAATAACTTACATCCCGGGTCCATACACCGGCCCATTCCTTTCCGGTACGGAGAGTTGTATCGGGCTCAACAGCATTAACCATCTCGTCAAGCCCCATATTGTAAATGGCAGCATGAAGCTTGTTGGGGGTGACAAGTTGCGGATAGCTGCTGATATCGTTTTTCAGCTTCCACTCCTTGTCAATTCCCATAAAATATCCGGGCTGGGCCGAATAGGTGGAGACAATCTCGGTTGCCGAAGGAGCTGTGGCCATGTACTGTCCCTGGGTGATGGTATCACCGTGCCAGATGAAGGCCGGAGTCTTTACTATTGTTTCGGCACCGGCTCCCATGAAAAGTAGGCAGCCGATACAGGATATGATAATTCTCTTCATTTCTTTGACAATTGTTATTCAATCACTATCATACTCCAATAGAGAAGCGAAGGGAGTGTAAAACTTACATTATTCCCTTCCTGCACGAACGAAAGCTCCTCTGGAGCTCCGGCATGACGATCGGGAGAAGCTGTCCATATCTTATTCACCTTTCCCTCAACCTTCAAAGTAAGCGGAGTGTTGAGGGTGAGTCTGGGAGCAGGACGGGTGCCGTTGAGATCGCGCCAGCTCATATCATCCTGATTGCGGAAGTTCAGAAGATGCACTATCTTACGGTCGCCATCCTTACGGGAATAAGTGGTTATGCTCCTCTCTTTCGGTGGCCAGGTGTTGAACTTGATATTTTTTGAAGCATCTGAGCATTGGATGTCAGCATCAAACTCATCTTTTGTGGTGGTGCCGCGAAGGAAGTTCTGATAACCTGTCATGAAATCATAATAGCGGACTATGGCGGTGCGCAGATCTTCATCCATTGCCAGGGGAGATGCCGGGAAGTATTCACGGCTGAGCATATGATCGCCGAGTTCAAGATGTGAGCCTCCGAGGGCCATCATCACCGCGTCAGTCATAAGTATGCCGGGATTATTGAAATAGCCCGATTCACGGCCTGCCTTATCATAATTCATATAGGCCGCGAACACAGTCTTAAGAGTTTGTCCACTGTATGCGTCGTTAGCTGCTATCACATCATGCAGATGGGTAAATCCGGCCTCATCGTTCCATAGCTCGTTATAGCAGAAATCCACTTTCCCTGTACCTACTATCTGCGAGGCTCCATAGCTTGACACCGAGTTCATGATAAGACGCTTGTCAGGATGGACCGACTTCATGGCATTTATGAAAGAAGCATACCCCTTTGGTAGATTCAAGGGTTGTCCGGCATAATCGTAAAGATCACCGCGATAACCGAGTTGATCAATCTGGTAGCCATCAAAATCGAAATTGGAATATACCTCATCGTTACGCTCAGCAAGATAAGCTTGCCATTCTGCATTGCCCGGATCAAGCACAAAGATGTTGCTCTTCCAGCTTGAAGGGAGTTCATGACGGTCTTTGTCACCCCTGTTGCGGTTGCGGAAAGCATACCATTCCTCCTTCACACCATCAGCAGCCGCGTCGTCGAGAGCACCGAAGCAGAGATTGTAGAAGATTGATTTCATTCCCAACCCATGTTGTACATCTATGTATCTCTTCACAACTTCCGAGCTGAGAGTCCGGTTGGCTATGTCAAGATATGATTCAAGCACATTGTCGCGGGTGCCGGGCATAGGCCAGTGATGTTTGTAATGCCAGTCCTGAAACTGCACCCCGTTTATGTGACAACGGTTGAGGAATTCCATTTCCGATTCTATTACGCCCGGGGTTAGTTTCGATGCATCGAAATCAGCTACGAATCCGTAGCGTGGGAAGCGGGTCCAATCGCTTGACACATCTACCGCAATAGTCCCGAGAATCAGCTCCTGCTTTCCATCCTCAGCAAGCTGATAGATATCCACGAGATATCCGAGGAAATCCTCACCAGGTGCTGTCCACGTCCATTTCGAGGAAGTCAGATTCTCCTCTTTTATTACCTCGCTTCCCTTACGATAGCGCACTTTGGATGCCTCCGGAATCTCTGAGACTGTGAAAGAGATTGTTTGGCCGGGTGAATAGCAGGCTTTATCGGTGGTGAGATTGAGTCTTAGATCAGATTTCACAACTACCGTCTCCGAGACTCCGCCATTACCCTCTCCACCGGAAGGAGGAACTACAGGTGTCGGCTCGTCTTTGGAGGCTGAACAGGCTACTGACATTACGAGCACGCCTACAGAGAGAATATTCTTTTTATTCACAATAATCTTTTTAGTAGTTCTGTAGAATAGTTATATCTTCCAGGAGCTGGTT
>CAMWZE010000202.1 GCA_947178685.1 uncultured Porphyromonadaceae bacterium | reverse complement strand
GCCCAGAGAGGCAACCAGCTTGCATTCGGTTCGTTCGGCATCAAGACCCTTGAACCCAAGTGGATCACCGGCCGTCAGATTGAGGCTGCCCGTGTGGCTGTGACACGCTACATGCAGCGTCAGGGACAGATCTGGATTCGCATATTCCCGGACAAGCCAATCACCAAGAAGCCGGCCGAGGTGCGAATGGGTAAAGGTAAGGGTAACCCCGAGGGATATGTTGCCCCCGTCACTCCGGGCCGTATCCTCATCGAAGTGGAGGGCGTAAGCTATGACATCGCCAAGGAGGCGCTCCGTCTGGCAGCTCAGAAGCTTCCTGTGATCACTAAGTTCGTGGTTCGCCGCGACTATGATCCCAGCCAGAACGTATAATAATCCAAGAGATCAAAAACGATATGAAAAAGGAAGAAATCAAGGAATTAAGCATTCAGGAACTGCGTGCCCAGATTGAGGCAAGCGAGAAGGCTTATCGTGAATTGAAAGTAGCGCACGCGATATCTCCCATCGACAATCCCTCCAAGATAACGAAAGATCGCAGAGAGATTGCTCGTCTGAAGACTGTGTTGCGCGAGAAGGAAATCGCAGCTAAAGCTGCAGCTCCTGTAGTAAACAACTGATCCCAAAAAGTATTTGAAGAAAAATGGAAGAAAAACGTCATTTGAGAAAAGAAAGAATTGGGGTTGTTTCAAGCAACAAGTGTGACAAGACCATCACGGTCGAGATCAAGTGGAAGGAGAAGCACCCGATCTATGGAAAGTTTGTCAACAAGACAAAGAAGTATCATGCTCACGATGAGAATAACGAGTGTTCAGTAGGCGATACAGTACGCCTGATGGAGACCCGTCCGTTGAGCAAGACTAAGAGATGGAGACTTGTGGAAATCATTGAAAAAGTTAAGTAATTATGATACAGACCGAATCACGTCTTACAGTAGCAGACAACAGTGGCGCCAAGGAAGCGCTCTGTATCCACGTGCTCGGCGGCACAGGCCGTCGCTATGCGTCGGTAGGCGATATCATCGTCGTGACTGTCAAGAGCACTATCCCCTCTTCTGATGTGAAGAAAGGAACAGTATCTAAGGCTGTCGTAGTTCGTACGAAGAAAGAGATCCGTCGTCCTGACGGAAGCTACATCCGCTTCGACGACAACGCATGCGTGTTGCTTAACAACGCAGGTGAAATCCGCGGCACCCGTATCTTCGGCCCCGTTGCGCGTGAACTTCGTGCCACAAACATGAAGATTGTTTCACTCGCACCCGAGGTGCTTTAATGTCAATTTAAAAAAGAGAACAAACAATGGCAAAATTCCATATAAAGAAGGGCGACACCGTCTATGTCAACGCCGGCGACGACAAAGGCAAGACCGGACGTGTCCTTGAAGTGCAGGTGAAGAAACAGCGTGCACTCGTGGAGGGCATCAACATTGTCTCAAAGAGCATGAAGCCCAATGCGAAATATCCTCAGGGAGGAATTGTGAAAATGGAGGCCCCTGTCCACATTTCCAACCTTAATGTGGTAGACCCCAAGACCGGCAAACCCACCCGCGTGGGTCGCAAGCGCGACGAAGCCGGTAAACTGGTACGTTATTCTAAGAAATCAGGAGAGGAGATTAAATAATGAGCGAGACAACACTTGGTAAAGACTATAAGGAAAGAATAGTGCCTGAGCTCCAGAAGGAGTTCAACTATTCGAGTGTGATGCAGGTACCCCGCCTTGAGAAGATTGTAATCAATCAGGGTCTGGGTGGTGCAACTCAGGATAAGAAACTCATCGAGACAGCCATCAACGAGCTTACCGCCATCACAGGACAGAAGGCAGTTCCGACTCTCTCGAAGAAGGATATCTCCAACTTCAAGCTCCGTAAGAAAATGCCTATCGGAGCGATGGTCACTCTTAGAAAGGACAAGATGTATGAGTTTCTGGAGCGTCTTGTGAAGGTAGCGCTTCCCCGAATCCGCGACTTCAAGGGCATCAACTCCAAGCTCGATGGAAGAGGTAACTACACACTCGGTATCACCGAGCAGATCATCTTCCCTGAGATCAACATCGACAATGTGCCGAAACTTCAGGGTATGAACATCACTTTCGTGACATCAGCCCCCACAGATGAGGAAGGGTTCGCTCTCCTCAAGAAATTCGGTCTTCCCTTCAAACACGAAAAATAAGCAGTATGGCAAAAGAATCAATGAAAGCCCGCGAGGTGAAACGCCAGAAGCTGGTTGAGAAATATGCAGAGAAGAAGGCAGCTCTGAAGAAAGCAGCGCTTGCAGACGCAGATGGCAACATCGACTACGAGGCGTTGACAAAACTTCAGAAGCTTCCGAAGAATGCTTCCAAGGTGCGTCTTCACAACCGCTGTGTGATCACCGGCCGTCCGAAAGGGTATATGCGTCAGTTTGGCATCTCCAGAATACAGTTCAGAGAGATGGCATCAGCAGGCCTCATCCCGGGAGTAAAAAAAGCGAGCTGGTAAATACAATAAAGTTGCATTTGCCACGTTATAAGAATTGGTGACTGTCTCCGGAGCGGAAAAACCGCTTCGGGGGCGTTTCCAATCTTTCTTACATAGGAGCCCCTATGCAAGGGAGAGCAAAAAAGAGAGATAAATGAAAATTAAATATTGTTCGGATATTCTGAATCAATTTAACAATCAAAACAATGACTGATCCAATAGCAGATTATTTGACGAGATTGAGAAACGCCATCCATGCGGGTCACCGTGTGGTGGAGATTCCGTCTTCAAAAATGAAAAAGGAGATCACTAAAATCCTTTTCGAGCAGGGCTACATCCTGAACTACAAGTTTATGGAAGGTCCTACGCCTTCAGGCACCATCAAGATCGCCCTCAAGTATGATCCGGTCGACAAGGTGAGCGCCATCAAGAACCTTCACCGAGTATCCCGTCCGGGTCTCCGTCAGTACACCGGCTACAAAGACATGCCACGCGTATTGAACGGCTTAGGCATCGCCATCCTGAGCACATCTCACGGAGTGATGACAAACAAAGAGGCCAAAGAGCGCAAGATCGGCGGCGAAGTATTGTGTTACGTATATTAATAGAAGGAGGTATTCAATATGTCAAGAATAGGTAAAGCACCCATAGAGATACCTGCTGGAGTAACCGTACAGGTAAAGGACAACGTAGTTACAGTAAAAGGGCCCAAAGGCGAGCTTTCTCAGGAGATCAATCCCGCCATCACGATTGAGCAGGAGGGTAACCATCTTGAGCTTAAGCGTCCGAACGACGAGCGTGAGAACCGCGCGATGCACGGTCTCTACCGCGCCTTGATCCACAACATGGTAGTAGGCGTATCGGAAGGCTACAAGAAAGAGATGGAACTCGTGGGCGTCGGTTACCGTGCCACCTCAAGCGGACAGGTGTTGGAACTGGCATTGGGTTATTCACACGCTATCTATATCAAGCTTCCGAAAGAGGTGAAGGTAGAGGCAAAGACAGAGCGTAACAAAAACCCGCTCATCATCCTTGAGAGTGCCGACAAGCAGCTCCTGGGACAGGTATGTGCCAAAATCCGTTCACTCCGTAAGCCTGAGCCGTATAAGGGTAAAGGTATCAAGTTTGTTGGCGAGATTATCCGTCGCAAGTCCGGAAAGTCAGCTAACGCTAAATAATTAAATTAGGAAGACAATGGTATCCAAGATAGCAAGAAGAAATAAGATCAAAACCCGCATCCGCGGTAAGATTTCCGGCACAGCAGCACGCCCTCGTATGAGTGTGTTCCGCAGCAACAAGGGAATCTATGTACAGCTCATCGACGATCTCGCAGGGAGTACATTGGTAGCAGCTTCCTCCAAAGGACTTGAGGGGGGCACCAAAATCGAGGTGGCAGCGCGTGTAGGCGCGGCTGTAGCCAAGAAAGCGTTGGAAAGTGGAATCACAGAGGTGGTGTTCGACCGTAACGGCTACCTTTTCCACGGCAGAGTAAAATCATTGGCTGATGCAGCACGCGAGGCCGGTCTTAAATTTTAATCGAAAATCATGGCAAAGAGAAATAATAGAGTAAAATCTACAAATGATTTGGAACTGAAAGACCGCCTTGTAGCCATCAACCGTGTGACCAAGGTCACCAAGGGTGGTCGTGCGTTCAGTTTCGCAGCCATCGTAGTGGTGGGTAATGAAGACGGCGTAATCGGTTGGGGTCTCGGCAAGGCGAACGAGGTCACAGCAGCGATTGCCAAGGGTGTAGAGACAGCGAAAAAGAATCTCATGAAGGTTCCTGTTCACAAAGGCACCATACCCCACGAGCAGAGCGCAAAGTTCGGTGGTTCACGTATCTTCCTCAAGCCCGCATCCGAGGGTACCGGAGTAAAGGCCGGTGGCGCAATGCGTGCAGTGCTTGAGAGCGTAGGTATCACCGACGTGCTTGCGAAGAGCAAAGGCTCATCTAACCCCCACAACCTTGTGAAGGCCACAATCGCGGCTCTCGATGAATTGAGAAGCCCGGCCCAGGTGGCAC
>CAMWZE010000201.1 GCA_947178685.1 uncultured Porphyromonadaceae bacterium | reverse complement strand
CTCTAATAGATATTCGTGAAATGGCTTTCCATCATCTTTCCAATAGATCATACCGGGGTAATCTGCCTGCGGTGCCTTGTTGATAAAGTATTTATTATCCGTGTCAATCAATACATTATTACGTTTAACGATATCATATCCATTCTGAATTTTGAGTAGCTTCAAATTCTGAAGGTTTGTGAATATGAACAGGATTCTGTCATTATCTTTATACTTTTGAAAATAGTTATCCGCTTCTTTTGTACACGAGTTGCATCCTTTGCGTGGTATGATTACGATTGAATCGTAGTCCAGCACGGGTCTGTCGTTGGATAAAATTTTCACAATCTGTTCTTCATATTTAGGTTGTGAGCATGAAGAACAGATTGTGATGAAGAGGAATATGAATATGAGGTATTTCATTGAATTCACTTGATAGAAACTTTGATAACTTTTAAGGTCATGAAATCATCATCATCAGAATAAGTAACTATATGCAGCCCTTCGGAGTTGACAAATGCATTGGCAGGATAATAAGCATCATCCGGCAACATGATCTCTCCAACTTTCTTAAGGGAATCATTTAGTATAACCATCCCCAGTGGTTTATGCAGAAGAGAATTTTCAAGATCCTTGTCATCTACGGTGCCACCGGATCTGAAAAGACGATAATATAGCTTATTAGATGAGTCATACAGTATGGCTCCATATGTAAAAGCTTTTATAAAATTTTTTAACGATGTATCAGTGTCTGGCCCCAATGATGACACTATCTCAGGTCTGGCTGAGAAATCTGCCATATAGGCTGTGGTTTTGCCGGATTGAGTGTCCCATACGTAAAGGCTGTCGGAGGCGGGGAAGCTTGTAATGATCCTGTTGTCGGGTGTTATATGGTTGTATGTTTGCCTCTCTCCGAAAGTGCTCCACTTGTTCTGAATCTCATCCTTGTCTCCATATACTTGGGGATATGGAGATCCGGTTCTCATCTCACCATTTCTACTGTCATAGATCAGACTCGCTCCCGCCAAACGGTTTGGTATCGCAATGCCGCTCCTCCCTTGAAGAAAGTGTATTCCATCCTTTACTATATATGGGGTAGTTGTCTGAGGATATGGATAGACAGAATGCGTTGTTGATACTGTTTCATCAGTTGGTGGTAATGCAAAACTGTCGAGGAGTGTTCCTTCGTGGTCTATCAGAAATATTCTTTTTCCCCATGTGGCATATAGCCAGATTGAGTCGGGGGATTGTATAAAGAACGCGTCAATGCCATTTACAGTATTAGGGCCCTCTTTATATATCTTTATTTTATCCTTGCAGTTAGGATTTTTTAAAGAGTATATGCAGATTTCGGAGGTTGGTTCATTCAGAAAGGCCAATGTGGTATCATTCACCAACTGTAAGTATCGAGTAGTTTGTGAGGTGGTGGAATCTAAAGGCAACCTCAATGTCTCCTCTTCTGCAATGGCATAAGTCTGGAGGGATGTTCCATTCTTTGAAGATTTATTACAAGCGGTAGCTGACAGGAGGATTACTCCTGTCAGCAGTAGAAAGAAGGGTTTCTTCATACAATCCATATTAGATATTGCCACTGCATCTTACAGCTCCATTATCACCATCCTCAGTGCAACTATCTCCTGGAAAATTGAAGTTCTTCATACAGTATCCTCTGTTATCTGATGCGTTTGATGATACCTCACAAGTTGAAAGAACTTCAATTGAGTTCAATGAAAATTGTTGGAGGACGGAAGTGGTTCCTATTGTAAGGTTCGCATAGATGAACCCAAACAAAGCCATTGAGAAAAGGCCGAAAAGAGATGTCTTTTTTCTCTTCATAATTGATAGTTTAAATGATTGATACTTAATTGCCGAAGTGAGAATAACATTTATTGTTTGTTAGCAACGTTAGTCATAAATGATATATCCACTTGCGATAAGACAAAATTATGTGATTTTTTTTACTTTTACAATGTGTGTAAGGTAATGCGGAGAAAATGTAAATTATTTCTCAGATGGATTAATATCTAAAATATTATATATTAATAATATAAATTAAAACATATGTAAGGTAAAGTGTAATGTGCCATTGAGTAAGTTGATAGCGTTTGCCTGCCAAAACTAGTATCATTCAAGGCCGAGCGAATGAAGTATATGAGGTATGAATTCGTGGTTTGTGGATGAGAGTCGTCTTTTCAGCCGGCATCTAGCTGTGTACACTGCTTGTTTTGAGGGACGTTCTGTGAGAAAAGCGATGGAAGTGGAAGAGAATCCGAGGTAAAGCAGGATTACGAGCTGACGGTCAGCCGGAGTAAGATATGGACAAGCTTTGTCAAGACACCTCAACCAATTACGGTTGTTGAGGTTTATCCATTGCTCCATTTCAAAGAACAACCCTTCGGTGCGGAATTCTCCGACCATAGTCTGGTATGGGGTTCCCGCTTCCTTATTTTCAAGAAGAGTAGCTTTAGCGAAAAGTCGGGAGAAAATTCCGTCAAGTAGCGAAATCTGCATACCTTGACAGATATTATTTTCGATAGATTGAGAAGTATTGGTGGTCATAGGATTCATATTGTCACAGGAAGTGTTGACGATTAGTGTAGATGAATGGACGTTCCTCTCGTCCTCCGGAGTGGTTATGTAGCCAGAGAAGGGCGTTGTCAGGGACGCACTCAAAGTTGATGGAGTCGGCAAATGCGGTCTTTCGCCCCAGTGATTTCCAGCCGTCGGCACCATCACAGTAGAAAAGCTCGTAGTCTTGTCCGACACGAACAAAGTTATCGTCGTTTCTCGGAACGAATAATACTGAGTCGAGGCAGACAGCCGGAGAGAAATGGAATGAAAGAGTCTCGTTGATGTGGTTAAGGTAGAAGGAATGCCATATATTATCGGTGATGAGACTTAGGTTTTTCTTATGTATCCCGTCAAGAGGCTTGTCGGATGTTATGCGTATTGGGCTAACTTCGCGACCGGCTGAATAGAAATGCATTTCGGCTAATTCGGTTTTCTTGTCAGCCGGTCCGTGGAAGCGTACGCAACTCACCGGAGAGCCGTCAGAGGATGTCATCAGTCGGTTAGTGTTCTCCGTGCCGTCAAAGGAGCGTATGGTCCTGAAGTTTACGCAGTCGGAAGAAACGTCGATAAAAGTACCCTTGAGATTATCAAGGAATTTACGGGTATTGCCCAACTGATACTTTCTTTTCAGTGTCACACTCCGTAGATTACGGGTGTCTGGTGATAGAATATGATGGGCTGAGTCTGATGTCAGTATGGGATAGTTTGCCATATGGAGCCTTCCGTTGGTGAATGTAGCGGGAATGAGTATCACGTCATTCTCGACATATTTGAACACGGCTTTCTTATTTTTCACAGGTGCGATATCCACTGCCTCAAGATCCGTACCGTTGAAGATGCTTAGAAATGCCCATTTGGCTTTCTGGTCAATGGCAACCTCTACATCAGTATTATTGGGAAAATATTGATGCGACACATCTGCTACATGAGGATTGAAAAAAAGGCCGGGAGCCTCACCTTGAGTCAGGGAGGAATGGGAAAGCGGTTGACGCTCAAAGTATAATCGGTAGACTTTCCCTTTTTTCCTCTCTTTAGGATCGGGAGTGCGCTGAGGAAGCTTTTCAGTGTAATTGAAAGGTAGGGATAGGTCTGTGGTATCGATTAGAGCATTCCAGAAATGACGGCTGTTGTAAGAGGGGGAGTTTACGTAGAAGTCTGTGGCGACCGGAATTCCTACGGAACGGAGAGCATAGGTGGCGATGTCGCAGTTCTCGCGGCAGTATCCCACCCGATGGTTGAATAGATATATGGCACCGAGGTGTGGAAGCTCGATATCTGTATGGTTGTTGAATCCCTCTTCCTTTAGTTTCGAGAGCACAGCTGAGGCCACGTCAAGAATGTCGGATGAGTGCAGGAGGGCAGAGTCTGCGATCTCCCCATAGCATTCATAATAGGTATTGCGCCATGATTCGGGACTCTCGTTGTCAAGCTTATAGGGCAGGATATATTCGCAGAAATCATCGAATGAGTAATTGTCTTTCCAAGGACGAGTGAGCCATACACTGCATGCGAGCTCAATATTCCCGATGAGAGTGGCTGCATCCACTTCTGTAATATCATGGTGGCGTTTTGCGGAGACCTGAAAATTATATCTTTTCCACTTGGCTATATTCTCCTCGCTTAACTTACCGTTAATCTTCAGAGTCTTGATTGAGTCAATTACGGCCGACTCATACCATATTCTGTCAGCCATTGCAATTATTGTTCGGCAAGCGGCTGCCTGCCGGAAGGGGTCATCGGAGAAATGAGAGATTACCTCCTCCAGTTCGGCACGGTTTTCACCGGCCAATGATAGTGCTTTCTCCAAAGCTTTGGAATCGAAGGAGGGTCCGGTCGGCCTTCCGCAAGATAGAAGGCCGACCAGAGCAATAAGTGGAAGAATGATATTTACAGTGATTTTCATGCTGGAGATTTGAGATTAGCTT
>CAMWZE010000200.1 GCA_947178685.1 uncultured Porphyromonadaceae bacterium | reverse complement strand
TGCATTCTGCATTCTGCATTCTGCATTCTGCATTCTGCATTCTGCATTCTGCATTCTGCATTGTTTTTGTTTGCTTTCATTGTGGCTTCTACGTCGAGGGCATCGGCTATGATTGAGATCGGATTTTCGGTCCTGATGCCGGTGCTCATCTCTATCTGCCATTTGCAGGTCTCGCAATCGGTAGCCACCATCTCCACTCCGGCCGCGTGTATCTTGTCGAAGAGTTCCTTTCCGATCGCTTGCGAGTAGGGATAGTTCTCCTTCTTGAAACCATAAGTGCCCGCGATGCCGCAGCAAGTCGACTCTATCGGCACAAACCGCAAGCCCGGTATGCTCTTCAGCAGCGACACTGAATGCAGAGCCCACCCGAGCTTCTGCATATGGCAGGGGGTATGGTAGGTGATACGCTTCGAATAGTCCTTGCGAAACACAAGCTTTATCTTCCCCTCGTCTACGAGACGGTTGATGAAAGCGGTGGCAAGGAATATACTGTCGCGTATATCGCTGTTGTCAATGTCGAGCAGGTGGGGATATTCGTCACGTATCGTGAATACGCAGGTAGAACTTGTGGCTATTACCGGTTTCCCCTTATTCACCGCCTTTCTCATCGCATCGATATTGATTCCGGCATCACGCTTGGCCTCGTCGATCATACGGTTGGCTATTTTGGCCACCCCGCAGCATCTCTCCTTCTCAAGCAGCTCCACACCGTAGCCCACCGCATTCATGATCTTGACGAAGTCACGGCCGAGGTCCGGATTATTGTAGTTTACATAGCAGCCGTGGAAATATGCCACTTGGTTGGCAAATTTGCTTTGGTCGGGGGCTTTGTGGCGCATCCACGATTCGAAAGTAGATCCGGCATATTTCGGGAAAGTGCGGTGATGGTCTATCCCGAGCGTGCCGTGCATTACCTTCTTTGTGATCGGCAGCTTCAGCATGGGGTTCACTATGAAGGATAGCGAGGTGGCCATCTTCCCCATAAAATCGGTGCTTGCCAGCATCTTGTCGCGCAGAGGCACCGGCTTATGGTCATATTTCAGTCTTGCGGTCTGGATGATATCCCCGATCCTTACGTTTGAGGGGCAAGCCACTTCACACTGCTTGCAGTTGAGGCAGTATTTGAGGGCTGCGTCGTAGAAGTCGGGGTTTTTAAGACGGTAGCGTTCACCGTCGGGTCCCGCCTGCTTGGGTCCGGGATAATCCGGATTTACAGCAAGCACCGGGCAGTAAACCGTGCAGATCGTACACTTGATGCACTGCTCGAAATTATTGGGACTTATATTTTTTACTTGATATTCCATCTGATGTAGGTAGTTAGGATAAAGTATGGCATCCCGTCGGCTTGATTATAACGACGAGGCCAGGATATATCGGGCCACGTGCAGGGCCGAAAGAATGGCCACTCCACCCCCGGAACCTTCTCGGATAGGGTTGGTGCCTCCTAAGATTGCGCCGATGGCATATACATTGTCTGCCGGGGTGCCCTTGAAAGTCACGTGGAAATCCTTGTCGGTCGTTACTCCAAACTGCATGTAGGGCTGATTGTCGAAGATGCTCTTGCCACACCATTGTGAATGGTCGGCCGGAGCGTTGACATCAGCACCCAACACAGGTTCGTACACTCTGTCGGGCTCGGCCACAAGACCGTGGCTGAAGAAGCTTCCTGTAGCCAGGATGAAGTTCTTCCCCTCAAGCTTCATCGAGCCGAGGTTGGTGGTCTCGATATATTCCAGACGGTTGTTGCTGAAGTGGCCGCCGGCTACATTGTCGCCGAGTATGTAGGTGCCCCCGAGCTTCTCGAAATAGCGGCGCAGGCGTATCTGCGAGCGCATTCCGCAAGCCGACATCGGCACTACGGGCACACAGAGCAACTTCGCTCTCACCATTGCCCGCAGTTCCTGAATCGGTCTTTCGGAATCAAGTCCGATCACTGCCGGCATGAATACCACGTCAGAATCTGAGGAATTTTTGTTGATCTCCATGGCGAGCAGGTCGAGATTATCCCCTGTGAGCACCTTGGCGATTGCCGTGGCGCGCATCTCCGAAGAGTTCTTGCGGAGCTTCTCCACTGCCGGAATTGAGATTGTGGCGAAATCACACTTCATGCCGTGTCTTGTAAGACCGTCGGCAAGAAATCCGGGCATGAAGTCGAGAAATCCCTTGAAGTTTATTATTGTGGCTTTTCGCCAACCCACTTCCGCCGGATTCTCACACAGTGCATAGTCGGACATTGTGAGCCATGTAGGCTCGCAGAATCCGAGTGGGGTTAGACGGTAATGGTTTTTCGAGGCGTTACCCACCAGCGTGAGACCCGCGTCTGCGAAAATCTTCTTACCCTCCTCGGCGAGTGCCGGTATGGAGGTGGAGCCTATCTTGGAGTAGGGGTGTGTAGGTGGAAGTAAGGGAATCGCTTCCAGAGGATTGGTGAGATCATTTCCATTCTCATCGTGGCTTAGCAGCCCGAATGAGCCGGAATAGAAGTGGAGTGCGCTCTGTCCTGACGTTATAATAGCCACTTTCTGTTTTTGTGTGGCTAATTTCACACCGGCTATAAGTCCGCTGAGGCCGCCTCCTATTATGATAGTGTCGTATTTCATCGATGTGTAAGGTTTTAAAGTGGCTGCTTACTGGTCGCTCTTTGCAGTGGCGTCTTCACCGCTCTTCCCGAGATCGGGGGTAAGTCCGCACACCCCTCTGTAGAGCCATGCCATGAACTGAGCCTCTACGAGGGTCTGGCCCCAGGCCACGGGTTGCATACCTTTCCAGCGTTCGTTGATAAACCGTGCAAGGTCGCCGAGCACCTCATTCCGTTTCCCGGTGGTCTCTCTTAAAATCTCTGCCGCACGGCATGAGCAAAGACCACCCTGGCAGGTGCCCATCCCGAGCCTTGTGCGACGGCGCAGGTTGATGAGGCTGTCGGCATGCAGTTTCCTGATGGCATACTTTAGCTCGCCCACCGACACCTGCTCACATTCACACACGAGGGCGTCGTCTTCATCCGACTCGTAGCTGATTTCGGCGCTCATTGTGCCGTGGCGACCCTGGGCAGCCTTCTGGTCGGTGCTTAGCTCTATGATATGGGCCTTCGGTTTCTTCTCATCGTCGGAGGGTAGGGGAGACTCCGACCCCGGGAGCGGTTGCTCGGCGGTGACGCATCTCTTCCCTTCCACGCCGAGCTTCCGGCAGGCCATGTCGGTGGCCATCTCAGCCATGAGACGGTAGGTCATAAGCTTGCCGCCGGTTATGGTGATCATACCCTCCACACCGTCGCGCACGGCATGGTCGAGACATACGATTCCTCGGCTTATGCTGCGGCCGGAGGGATCGTCGTCTGATGCCACCAACGGACGCACGCCCGCATATGCACGCAATATTCTGGTGTAGGCAAGTGCCGGGGCTATCTTCGTGCCCTCGCGCAGCAATACGTCCACCTCTTCGCCGGTCACGTCCATATTGTCTACCTGGTCAAGTGGTATGCGGCTCGAAGTGGTGCCAATGAGCGAGATGGTGTCGCCGGGCACAAGAATATCGGCGTCGGCCGGCTTGCGGCATCGGTTTATCACCACATTGTTCACCCTGTGGCCGAAGATAAGGAGAGCCCCCTTTGCGGGAAACATATTCACTTTTATGCCGGCCATGGCGCAGATTCTCTGGCCCCATATGCCGGCTGCGTTGATCACGAGCGACCCCCTTACATTGAATTTCTTGCCGGTGCGCTGTTCGCGGAGCTCCACTCCGGTCACGCGTCCTGATTCCATGAGCAGGGATGTCACCTCATGATAAGTGAGAATATCGGCGCCGTGAGCGCGCGCGTCAATAACGTTCGCCGTAGTGAGCCGGAAAGGGTCGATCGCACCGTCGGGCACTTTCACGGCGCCGATAATATCTTTGTTGACGGCCGGCTCCATAGCTATGGCCTGTTTGGGGTCGATAACCTCGGCTGAAATACCGGCCTTCAGACATGATTCTACGAATTTCTTCTGATAGTCAAGGTCATCTTCCGGGAGTGTCACGAATAGTCCGCCGGTCTCCTCCACGCAATGACGGGCTATTCTGCGCAGAGTCATATTTTCCTTTATACATTCTGAGGCCGATTCATAATCGGTCACGGCATAGCGGGCGCCACTGTGAAGCAGACCGTGGTTACGTCCCGTGGCTCCAGCGGTGAAGTCAAAACGCTCCACTTGCAGCACGCTGAGACCGCGCAGAGCGCAGTCGCGTGCCGTGCCGGCCCCGGTGGCGCCGGCCCCGATGACAATCACGTCGTAATGGTCTTTGCAATGATTAGTGTTCATGGATATAATCCGGAGTTTTAGGGAGGCTGGGAAGCCGGCGCGGGAGGTCGGTAAGGCCTCCGGGAGGGCTTCAGCTGTTGTCAGGTTAGTTTTCCGAAAACCCTGATCATGATTACGACTGAATGGTTTCGGAAATATTTCATTTTAATTTCGCAACAAAAGTATTAAACTTTTATTAAAAAACAAAATTTTTTTGACAATTTATATCAATATAGGGG